>JAFUXM010000230.1 GCA_017470785.1 Synergistaceae bacterium | reverse complement strand
GGTTTAAAATAATAGACTGTGTCACTATGCTGTCGTTGACGTGTCTCTTTTTAAAGAGTAACATGTATGCTGACATTCAGTGTATGATTTTATAAGTTATGTCTCCTTAAAATATATTTGTTTTAGCGTCTCTTATTGAGGCGCTTTTTGTTGCAAAAGGGAAAAAGTTATGCAGGTAGAAAAAATTAAATTAAATAAATTAAAACCGGATGATAAAAACGCTCGTAAGCATAATGCGAAAAATATCAGCGAGCTTGAGCGTTCTTTAAAAGACTTTGGACAGCATAGAGCTTTAGTTGTGCAGCGCAGCACTAATAAGATTTTAATAGGCAACGGAATGTATCAGGCCATGCTTAATTTAGGATTTGATGAGGCAGATGTTTATTTTGTTGATGATGATGACAAGACGGCGATAAAACGAGCTATAGCAGATAATAGAACCGGTGAATTAGCTGATTGGGATGTTGATATGCTGAATGGACTTATGGCTGATTTTGTGAAATTAGGCGATTTTGACATTCCCGGTTTTTCTGATGATGAGATGAAATTTATAGCAGCGGTTGATGTTGATAGTGCTGATAAAGCCGTTGAGTCTGAAACTGAGCCTGAAGATGAAGGCTATTACGGCGATGAACGCGAACGGACTTTTAATCTTTATAAATTGTATGAATATGATGCAGAGCATACAGCTGGTGAGTATAACATGCCTGTACTTGCTGCTTGTCATGAAATGCCTGAAGCATTAATCCCGTTTAATTATGTTAAGTCGATTATTGACAAGAATAAAGAGAGCGAGTTTAATAAATACGTGCATTTCTTTCTTGATGATTATCAGTTTGAGCGAATATGGCACGATCCGCATAAATATATAGATTTAATCTCTAATTTTGCAGGCGCTATAATGCCGGACTTTTCGACTTATGACAATATGCCTAAAGCGATGAAAATTTGGAATATGTATAGGGCTAAGCTTATAAGTCAAGTCATGCAGGATTACGGAATGAATGTTATTCCGTTAATTCGCGGCTCGGAAGATTTTTATCTTGACGGTTTTGAACAAGGCAGTATAGTGGCCTTATCAACAGTGGGAATTTTCGGCAGTGCAGAGATGCGTGCAAAGTGGGCTGATGGCCTTGATGTTGTACTTGATAAATTACGGCCTGAAGGCATTCTACTTTATGGAGAGGATATAGGCTATGACTTCGGAGGCATACCGGTAAAACATTTTAAAAACACAGCTTTTAAGGGAAGGAGTTGATTTTTGCGTGGCAGGCAATAAAGATGCCTACAAGCTAAAGGGTACAAAGCTGACAATGAGAGAAGTAGCGAATATAGCTGGGCAGCTGAGAGATGCAGAAAGCGTTCACGCAGGAAAAGATATACTTCTTGATAAAGACAAAGATTTGCAAAAAGGCGATTTAGATGTTATAGCGACTTATGCAAATGCAAAAAATAGAGCATTTACAAGCCAAAGAACGTTAGAACAAATGGCTGTAGCAGCAGCAAGCGCCGGGCAGAAAAACAAGGATGTATCTCCGGTTGAAATACGGCGGCGGGGCATTCAAAATTTGCTTAAAAGAGGAAAACTTGAGATACACCAGCGTTCAGGCAAGGTTATTAAAGAGCCTAACCCTGTTAATATGCTGCCGACGGGCGGAAAACGCGCACCAAAGAAACTGACATACGTTAGAAACAGTAAAGGTGAGAAGGTGTACACCAAGAATTTGATTGCCGCCGTACGTGCTGGAAAGAATGCTGACGCGCGTATAAAAACTTTAAAGCAGGCTGGAATAACGAAGTCACAAGCGGCTCAGATTTATCGAGCGCTTGGCGGCGATATGAATCAATTTTATAAAAGAAGTCCTGACGTTTGGAAGGCGCAAAGAGAATTAGCGCATTTAATAATGCAGCAAGCGCAGAAATAGAGGTGAAAACAATGAGCAGAGAGATTTTTAGTGATGAAGAAATAGAAGAGGCGCTGCATAAGACTCACGGACTCTTAGCCTCGGCTGCACGGCTTTTGTCTTCATTTGATGACGGTCGTAAGATTACTAAGCAGGGGTTGCGGAAGAGAGTGAAAAACAGCGAGTATTTAACAGAGATATTAAACGATGAAAATGAGACTATGCTTGATTACGCAGAGGCTAAGCTTTTTCAGAATATAAAAGACGGCGACAAAACGTCGCTGATATTTTATTTAAAATGCAAGGGTAAAGAGCGCGGCTATATAGAACGCAGTGAATTTATCGGGAAGCAGAATGTGGAGTTCAGCGGTAAAATAGGCGTATCTACCATAGCTGATTTAATATTAGAAGATGAGCAAGACAGCTAAGCATGTAATATCTATACCAGAGGCGAAAAAACGATTAGTAAATAAACTAAGCGATCCTGTATATTTCACGTCAAGGGTCTTAAATAAAGCCTTGTGGCCGATACAAGCGGCGATATTAAATTCAGTCAGAAATAATCCGCGTACGGCTGTTAGGTCGTGTCACGGCATAGGCAAGACATTCACGGCTGCAATGTGTATATTATGGTTTTTGTACAGCCATAAAAAGGCGATAGTGTTAAGCACCGCACCGACGTGGAGACAGGTTGAAAAATTAATCTGGAAGGAGATACGCACGGCCTATAGAGAGGCAGCTGTGCCGTTAGGCGGCGCGTTATTGCCTAAGACGCCTGAATTGCATTTAATTCATGATGAATGGTATGCAGCAGGGTTAAGCACTAATGAACCTGATAGATTTCAGGGATTTCATGAAGAACATATCTTAGTAGTAGTTGACGAGGCAGCAGGTGTGAATTTGCAGATATTTGAGGCAATAGAGGGTGTATTGACAAGTTCAGGCGCAAGGCTGTTATTAATCGGTAACCCGACTTCAATAGGCGGCGCTTTTTATGACGCGTTCACTAAGCCGGGATTTAACGCGTTTCACGTAAGCGCATTTGATACACCGAACTTCACGGCCTTTAATATCAAGCCTGAAGATATAGCGAGCGGTGAATGGAAAGATAAAATTAGTTCTGAATTGCCGTATCCGCGTTTAATAACACCGGCGTGGGCAGCTGATAGATATGCAGTGTGGGGCGAAAACAGCGCACCGTATCAGGTACGAGTAATGGGGAATTTCCCGCAGCAGAGCGAGGATACATTAATTCCGCTCTTATGGATAGAGCTTGCTATGGAGCGCTGGAATGATAAACAAGCTGGTGACGATGTCCAATTAGGCGTTGATGTTGCTGCTTTTGGTTCAGATAGGACGGTTATTGCAGTCAGGCGCGGCCGCAAAATTGACAGTTTAAATGTCTATACACAGAAAAGCACACGCGAGACGGCAGGGCTTGCAAAGTATATGGCTAATATAAATAATACGCACAATATTAAAGTTGATGAAATCGGTGTTGGGCGCGGTGTTGTTGACAGCTTAGAAGAAGAAGGATTTATGAACGTTGGAGTCAACGTTGCGGAGCGTGCTTCTAATTCTGAACGCTTTGCAAATTTACGGGCTGAATTGTGGTGGAATTTACGAGATAGCTTAGATCCCGACATTGTTAAAAATCCTGAACCTTTAGCCTTGCCGCCTGATGATGAGCTGTTGGCTGAGTTATCGGCGGTGAAATTTAAATTCACGGCACGGGGCGCAATTCAATTAGAAAGCAAAGAAGAAATGAAAAAGCGTCTTGGCCGTTCGCCGGATAGAGCGGACGCTGTCTGTCTTGCACTGTATAACGTTAAGTATAACGAGTTTGCGGACTGCGACGCATTCGTATTAGGTTAAGGAGGAGCGCGTATGCGCCGGAGACATAAAAATTTAGATAACGATATAGTCATACTAAAAGGCGATAAGCCTTCAAGTATGAGGTTAGTTGAAGACCCGTTTGCTGGTCAGTATGGAAGCGGCTTACTTGAACCGCCGTACGATTTAGAATTTTTAGCACGATTGCCTGAATATTCAAACATATTATCGCAGTGCGTTGAGGCCATGGTGACAAATATTGACGGCTTTGGCTTTACGCTTGACCCGATAGGCAACGCTGACCCTGAAAATGACGGCGTTCCGACTAAAGAGGCTGAAAATGAGCGTAAGAGCATATTGCACTTCTTTGAGTTCTGCAATCAAGACTTGCCGTATTCACAGTTAAGGCGGCGCGTTAGGCGTGACTTAGAGACCTTAGGCAACGCTTACTGGGAAATTATACGGGACGGCAAGGGCGATATTGCGTGGATTGAACATATCGAAGGCCATACAATGCGCTTAACTAAGCTTGATGATGAGTATACGCCGGTGACTATGATGATACGTGATGATGCGAGCAACAAGCTGCAGCCGTATCAGACGCAAAAGCGGTTTAGGCGTTTTGTGCAGATTAGAAATCAGGCAAAAGTATATTTTAAAGAGTTTGGAGACCCCAGAATTATAAACGCTCGGACGGGTGAGGTACAGGGCGAGATTGATACAGATGATTTTATCCCGGCAACGGAAATAATTCATTTTAAGTTATATTGCCCGTATTCGCCGTATGGAGTACCGAGGTGGATAGGCAATTTACTTGCCGTGCAGGGTTCGAGACAAGCTGAAGAAGTTAATTACGAGTATTTC
>JAFUXM010000229.1 GCA_017470785.1 Synergistaceae bacterium | reverse complement strand
CGGCGCTTTGTCAGTGCTGCCTAAGATGTCATAGCGCAAATCGCAGCCCTTCCACCCGCCGTAGTTCACATTGCCCCAGTGGTTCATGTTGAAGTACTTCGTGCCGTCTTCGCTGCCTGAGTTCGACTTGCTGTCGCACAGCGCAATATCAACGCCTGCAGTGGACTTAAACCCGCCGAAGTAAACGCCGTTGTCGCCCCTGTAATTGAAGTCGAGTATGAAGACTTTGCAGCTGAAGCTATTGAGCGCTAAAGTGCCGACAGTGCCGTTGAGCGTGATTGTCTTGCTGTCGCCGACGTCCCAGTAGTTAGCGCCGGTGCCTGCCGCGCCGATGGTCTTGATAGTCTGCCAGTCGGTGTCTTCCAGCGATTTATATAATATCTCGACTGGGATCGCCTCAGTTACGGCGCGGTGATTTCCTGTTTCGCCGAGGGCGCAGGTGACGGAGCAGCTGCCCGGGGCTTTTGAGTTGATAGTCAAAGTTTTAAGTTTGTTATTCACTTCAACCGTTGCTATGGATGTGTCACTGCTTGCTGCTGTAAATGCGCCGGTGCCTGCGTATGACAGTTTGACGGTTTGCGACCTGTCGATTTTATAAAAATCAACACTGGTTTCACTGAATGACAGCCCCGGGTCGGCCTTGCTGCTTGAGCCGCCGCCTGCTGTAAATTCATTGACCGCGTCAAGAATAGCTGAGTTGCCGGCCGCAACCCCGTTAATTGCATCGAGAATAGCTGAGTCGCCTACTGCAAGCTCGTTGATCGCGTCAACTACAGTTGATTTATTACTCGTTGCGAGTGAATTTAGATTGCCGATTTTATCATTTGATGAAGCTATTATCTGCCCGGCCTTGCCGGGTACATTTACCGGTCCTATCATATTTAAATCATCTCCTATTTATAAAATCCATAAATTTATTGCAATTTCTTCGCTGGGTACAGTCACCGTGTAAAATCTTACATAGCCTGCAAGTGTGTTATTGCTTGGATATAGACCGCAGGCTTGTGCGGTGTCTTGACTTGCAAGCGGAACGTTCGCAATCGCCATATTATTTTCAGTTACGCCTGTAACAGGCAGGTCATAATAATACGTCTCGGTTTCACTGTCATATACCCAGTACTCTGTTATATTTTCTTCTAATTCTAAAACATCTTCTGATACGCAGGGCAATACTGCCGACACAGCCGCGTTCTTTTTAATATACCGCGCGTCTGTTTGCAGGCCGATATTCTTCACCGTGCGGTCAAGCATATCACCATTGATAAACTTTGAGTTTGCCAAGAGAGCGGCTCCTTTCCTGTAAGGATAAAAGGGGGCGTAAAAGCCCCCTTAATGGTTAAGTTAGGCTAAGCCTATTCGAACATAGCGTCGGTAATGGCGTCGATCTCGGAAGCAGTGACCGTAGCTAAGTCGACTACGCCCGGAAGCACGTCGAACTTATAGCTGGCCTCGACTGCCTCGAAGTAGCCTTCGGAGCTGATGTCGGCATCGGCTGCGGGCTGGCTGTCAAGCTCCGTACCCTCAGCATCGGCGTAATAGCTCTTGCCGCTCTGAGCGGTTGTATCCTCGGTCGCTTTAAAACCGGCTGCAGTCGCCTCGACGATAACGACGTTAGAACCGGCGGTATGGGGCTTGTCCGCACCCTCGACGAAGTCCGCCGTGGTCGTGAACGCGTCGGTAATGTTGTAAACGTTACCCTCGTTGGCCGCAACTAAGAGGCTCGCAAGAAGTCCCTCGGACGCAAGGCTGCCCTTAC
The DNA here is from genome assembly GCA_017470785.1 of Synergistaceae bacterium. Taxonomy (GTDB): domain Bacteria; phylum Synergistota; class Synergistia; order Synergistales; family Aminobacteriaceae; genus JAFUXM01. The sequence goes on along the minus strand of JAFUXM010000229.1, from coordinate 1,700 downwards.
TGCACGCTCTAACATATCACCATTAACAAACTTTAAATTAGACATAAAAACAACATCCTTTCTGATATTAAAAAATTAAAGTTCCTGAGCCTCTGGTAAAGAGGCCGCCCTTGTCACGCACGCGAAATAAATTAACACGGTTCACGCGGCATCGCTCTCACCTCCTTCAATTACTTAGTCCCACATATGGGACGTCATGTCGTCGACTTCTTCTTTGGTTACCAATCCGAAGTCGTCGCCGCTCTCTGAGCCGGTATTGCCGGTATCTGTATTGCCGTTAGTATCATCACCAGTATTGTCATCACCGCTGCTGCTTGAGTCAGTATTGTCATCACTGCTGCTCGAGCCGGTGTTATCATCGCCGCTGCTTGAGCCGGCGTTATCATCATCACTGCTGCTATTAGTCAAGTCTGCGCCGCCTAAAAGCAGCACGCTTAACGTGATATTGCCGTCCGGTATTTTCTGGGCAAACACCCTTAATTTCTGATTAAACGTGAATGCGAAATTGCACAGCTCAGCATCTTCTGCAATATGTGTTGACGTCGGGAATATCGTAACAATCGGCGTCATTCCAGCGGTTATAAATTCATTCGCAACATCAGCATAATACGCGTATGAATTGACGCTGTCATCCGTTGCAGTCCACGCCTCTTTATTGACCGTTATAACAACTGTCTTGCAAAGATAATCGAAAACTGACTTGTTGTCAGTCCATTCTTGAAGCAAAGTTAATAGCCGTTCAGCATCGCCCTCATTCCAGCTGTTTAAAAGCCGTGTAAGCTGGGTTATGCCGTTATTTTGCCATTCTGCAAGTATCTCGTTTAAGTGTGTTACATCTTCAGCAGTCCAATTAGATAAAATTCCTGTAAGCTGGAGTATATCGCTGTCTTTCCACTTATCAGCGAACTCGACTATGGCCGTTACATCGCTGCTTGCCCAGCGCTCAAGCAATTCAGCAAGCCGTTTTGCTATTTCGGCCTGCATTACTGCGTGAACTCTGGGAATAATTGAATAACTTTGTCCCTCGCAGTCTGCGCCTTTAAACTGCGTCTTTAAATTCAACTCAGTGCTTGATGTTATGCTCTCTATCTCGTAGAACTGCGAGCCGTCTATAGTGAACATATCACCGGCTTTTATCTCGGCTATAAGCCAGTCAGTTGAAACTCCTTTGACTATAGCCGCGCCGTTCTTGATGCTCACCCGCCCTGTCCTGTACCATTCTATATCTTTATATTCCAAAGCAATCGCCCCCTTCTTAATTTTTAGCTTCAATTTCGTCAAGCGATTTTTTTATGCTTATCTCGGCAAGTTTGTCTATTTGATACTGCAAAATCTCTTTATTAGACTGGATATAACGTAGAATATCATCAACGCGTATATCCATTTCCGGCAGTGTCACACCAGCTGGGTCTTCTGAGAATATCGCCGTGACATTCTCAGCTTGGCCGATAGTTACGACTAAATCAAAATAATACTTAACCGCGTTAGAATTGCCTTGCCCGGGCATGAAGTCGCCCTTGTTGCCTGCGCTGCAATAACCGTATAAGATTTCATCGTCAGTATCAGGGTCTTTAGCAAATAAGCCGATTTCGTTAAAGAAAAATCCCAAGTCGTAGCCTTCGTTAGTCAGTATTGTCTTTATAGTAGCCGTCCCGATTTGAGGCGGGGTAAATATGCCTCGTATCTCCATTTCTCTTATG
>JAFUXM010000228.1 GCA_017470785.1 Synergistaceae bacterium | reverse complement strand
CGCAATCCTAACGACATTCCAAGAATTTTTAAAGAAGCATTTTATATTGCCAACACAGGCCGCCGCGGCCCAGTGCTGATAGACATACCCGAAGACATCCAGCGCAAAGAGCTTAAAGATTTTAAATATCCTGAAGAAGTGAACTTAAGGACTTACAAGCCGACGCACAAAGGCAACACAGCGCAGATTAAAAAAATTAAGCAGGCTCTTGAGAATGCGAAGCGGCCGTTAATATGCGTCGGCGGCGGCGTGCACTGGGACGGCGCAGCAAGCTTAGTCCTGCAATTCGCCGAGCAATATAAAATTCCGGTCGTCGCAACTATGATGGGAATAAGCGCGATGCCGAGCCGCCATGAACTCTATATGGGAATGCTCGGCAACAACGGCGGCCTCGCTGCAAACAAAGCCATACGCGAGTCAGATTTAATTATGTTAGTCGGCGCAAGGCTCGCTGACCGCGCGATAAATAATCCAAAGGCATTAATGGCTGACAAATATTTAATTCATATCGACGTCGATCCGGCAGAGATAGGCAAGAATGCGCCGGTCTCATTGCCCATAGTCGGTGACGCAAGAGCCGTCTTGACAGATATATTAGAGCTGTTAAGCGACAGCTCATTAAATTTTAATTTTAATTATCAGGATGAGAAAGACGCGTGGCTCAAAAATCTTAGAGAATTTAGATTAAGAAAGACGCGGCGCGTGCCGTTAGAAAACCGCGTTGACCCGGCTTTATTCGTGAGGACTTTATCGCTCGCTATGGGCGAACATTCGGTTTATGTCGCAGACGTAGGCCAAAATCAAATCTGGTCTTGCTCTAATGTCGTGATGCAAAGCGGCTCGAGATTTTTAACGTCCGGCGGCATGGGGACAATGGGCTATGCTATTCCGGCAGCAGTCGGCGCGAAAATGGCCGATAAAAATTCTAAAGTCGCAGCGGTCATAGGCGACGGCGGATTTCAAATGTGCATGTGCGAACTCGCAACTATCATGCAAGAGAAGCTTGATATAAAAATCTGCATAATCAACAACGGCGCCCTCGGCATGGTACGTGAGTATCAGCACTTCGCCTGCCACGACAGATTTACAATGGTAAGATTAAACGGCGTGCCGAAAATAAATAAACTCGCCGAAGCTTACGATATGGCCTACATGAGCATATCAAGCTCTGACAACGCGCAAAGCATCAGCGATACAATTAACGCAATGCTAAATCACAACGGCCCGGTCATCATGGAAGTATTTATCGACGAGGCCGACATCGTCCGCAAATAAATTAAAAAATAAAATAAAAAACTGCGCAGGCTCAAATTTTAATATCAAGCCTGCGCAATTTAAATTTTAATTTAAATTTTTAAATTTTTATTTCCAGAGCGGCAGCTGCGTACCCTGCTTCTCGACCATAAAATATTCAGCTAATGCGTCGCACTGCACTGCCTTAGCTATCTCTTTAGCCCATACAGCATCCTTATCTTCGCCGCGCACGGCAAACCCCACTGCGTACTCTTCGTTGTCGTCAGTCTGGCAGACAAATTTTTCAGCGCTTAAGCCTGCATTGACCATGTGACCGGCTGCGAGACAAATTCCGTCCACGTCCTGCAGCGACTGCGGCAGCACCGACATCTCAGCCGTGATAAATTTAATTTTCTTAGGATTTTCTTTCACGTCAAAGATCGTCGGGACGTCAGCCTCTGGATCAAGCTTGATTAAATTCTGCGACTGCAGCATCTTAAGGCCGCGTGCCTGATTGGTCGCATCGTTGCAAAGCCCTATTACCGCGCCGTCCGGCAGCTGATCAACCCTGTCCCACTTGCTCGAGAACATCGCAAACAACGGGTAGAACGTCTTAGGCTGGATCATCACAAAGTCAGTGCCCTTATCACGATTAAAATTATTCATGTAGGGCTCATGCTGATACCAGTTCATGTCGATGCTCTTCTCAGCTAAAGCGACGTCAGGCTGCACGCTGTCATCAAATACAAACGTCTCGACCTTGTAGCCAAGCTTCTCAATCTCAGCCTTGGCCGAACCCATTTGATTTACCATGTCGGCTCGAATGCCGATCTTAACAACCGGCTTGATCTTCGCGCCTTCAGATAATTCACCTGCAAACGCACAGGCTCCGAACGCCAATGCTAACACTAACGCTAAAACTAAAACTTTACGCATTTCAAAAATGCCTCCTACTATATATATTTATTTATAAAATAAATTTACTTCATCTTGCGGTAAAGCAAGTCGCCCAAGTACTGAATAAATGCGACCATTAAAATTAAAATCACTACTATCGAGTACATGATAGTCTCATTAAAATTTTGATAGCCGTAAGTCAATGCGATTGCGCCGAGGCCGCCTGCGCCTACTGCTCCGGCCATCGCCGTACAGCCTAATAAATTTATTATCGCAAGGCACAAGCCCGATATAATCGACGGCACAGATTCTTTTAACATAACTTTAAATACTATCTGGCTCTTCGATGCACCCCAAGACTGCGCAGCTTCTATTAAAGCCGGATCAACTTCCTTAAAGCTATTTTGAAATATACGAGCCATGAACGGCGTACACGCCACTGTGAGAGGCACAAGCGCCGCCGTATCGCCTATAGACGAACCGACTATTAAGCGCGTGAACGGAATAATCGAGATCATTAATATAATAAACGGGAACGACCTAATCACGTTCACGAGCAAGTCAAGCACCCTGTTTATAAATAAATTCTCGCACAGCCCGCCCTTCTCAGTCAACGTCATTATCACGCCGATAACAAAGCCCAGCGCTACAGAGATTACGCCCGATATAACCAACATCCAAAGCGTGTCGAATATCGCCGGCAAAATTAACATATTAAAAATTTGACTAAAGCTATAACGCGACAACGACATAATTTAATCGGCCTCCGTTTCGTTAATATTATTAGCGGCGCTTAATTCAAGCCAGTCTATATTTCTGTCATCAAGCCACCGCGTGACCGGCTCTAAATATTCATCTTCTATATTAATTACAAAAATTCCAAGCATGTCATTTCTAAAATCTCTAATCTTGCCGCTCACTATCGGGAACGCTTGATTAAAATCTGCGGCCAGTTGGCCTAATAACTTGCCCTCTTCTTTGTGATTTAATAAATGCGCAATCTGAATATTATGGCCGCTTGACGGCAGCTTCGCCCGCTCCTCGCCTAATAGTCTTAACAGCGACGCAGGCTGTTTAATAAATATCTCGCGTACAGAGCCTTGAGCCGATATAACGCCGTTCTCTAAAATGCACGCCTCTTCGCACGCCTTACGTACAACTTCCATCTGATGCGTGACTATCACAATCGTAATTCCTATCTTTTTATTTATTTCCATTAGTAATTCTAAAATCGAATGGGTAGTCTTAGGGTCAAGCGCGCTCGTGGCCTCGTCGCACAATAAAATTTTCGGGTCCATGATCAACGCCCTCGCGATTGCGACCCGCTGCTTCTGACCGCCGCTTAAATTTCTTGGCTTAGCATCAGCCTTGTCACTAAGACCTACAAGCTCGAGCAGCGCGTGAACTTTTGCGTCAATCTCACTATCAGGATACTTCCAACACTTCATCGGCAGCGCAATATTTTTATATACAGTCTCACGCTCGAGCAGCGAGAACTGCTGAAAGATCATGCCGATCCTGCGACGCAGCTGCCTTATCTCAAAATCTTTTAAGCTTTTAATTTCAAGCCCATCGACCTTCAAGCTTCCAGCTTGATAGTCAGTCAGGCCGTTAATGCATCGCAGCAGCGTACTCTTGCCTGCGCCGCTCCGCCCAACCAGTGCATAGATCTCGCCGTCTTGTATAGTCAAATTAATATTCTCAAGAACTCTCGTACCGTCAGGCCAAGTCTTGCCCAAATTTTTTATCTCAATCAATTTATACAGCCTCCGTTAATTTTCATTCATAACGCCCTCGGGCAAAAATCCCTTGCGTGCGCCCTTGCCGTACTTCATTGCCGCATCCATAAATGCCTTTAAATTTTCGCGGCTGGTCATCACCGGTGTAGTGCAGCCCGGACACAGCGTGTAGCCGCATGGATTGTCAGCTCCGTCTAATATGCACTGCCTCACGGCCTCCGCAATTTGCGCAGGCGTGCCGTTCTTCAATATCTCAACCGGCGTAACATTGCCCGAGATCGCAATTTTATTTCCGTAAAGTTCTTTTAAATCGCGTATGCTCTCGCAGTTATCTATCCAGAATGCACTTACGCCGCAGCCGACTACATCATCCCATCGGTCGCGAGTGCTGCCGCATATATGCACGCCGGTCGCGCCTTGAAATTTATTCATGCGCTCGACCGCCTGCTTTAAATACGGGAAGAAAAATTCTTCGGCCTGATGCTTGCTCAATAAATTTCTTGAGGCCATCGGCTCTGACAGCGTAAATTTAATTCCAAGCTTTTTGTTCATGTCCTCGCAGCACTTAACAACGCAGTCAAGAGACCGCTGCAATAATTTGTGCGCGCTTTCTTTATCCTTTATTAATGCCTTTAGAAATTTTTCTGTGCCGGCAAGTTCTGCAGCAGTTGTGAACGGCCCGGCAAGTCCGCTTGATATAATATGCGTGTCAGCAAATTTATCAAGCAAGCGTTCAAATGCCTCGGCTATAATCGGCAGCCGCCCGTCCTTATTTATATCAACCGGATTGATTTTATTTAATTCGTTTTCTGAAAGTGAAGTGATCGCCGGAGCGATGATATACGAAACTGAATCTTTAGGATATTCTAATTTTACGCCCAAAGCCTCGGGCAAAGTCCGCAGGCCAAGGCCTATTCCCATATTGTCCGCGCCGAACTCGTTTGCTAAGCGCGTCTCCGTCTCGACCATTAAGTCAGCCGAGAAGTAATGATCGCATAAATTAATTCCGTACAGCAGCGGAATAGTTTCCGCCGCGCTCAAAGCCGCCGGAAGCCTGTCTACATATTCGCCTCTCGCATAACTTGCGAGCCTCTCTCGCGGCGTCATAAGCTATAGCTCAGCCGCTCAAAAATTTTTGTTGCCCGTATCATGATTTAAAAAACTTTTTGCCCCTTCCCGCAATAAAAATTTAATTTAAAAAATTATATTAAAACGCAAAAATTTTTTCAATAAAAATTTTTTTGACGCACATTAAGCTCACGCAAATTTTTTTTTGACAGCTGAAAAATTTTGAAAATTCCGTGAAAGGATTTTAATTTATTGAATTGTAAAAGATATTATCAATTTTTACACGAAAAATTTTCGACGTAAATATTGTTAAATTTCGCTTGACAGATTTAATAAAAGCTTATAAAATGTTTAACGTTTTGAGCGCTGGTTCGCCGGTGCAAATTAGGCCGGTGTAGCTCAGTTGGTAGAGCAGCTGACTTGTAATCAGCAGGTCGTCCGTTCAAGTCGGATCGCCGGCTCCAGTAGATTTAAAATTTAAAAATGAAACGGTGGAATGGCCGAGTGGTCAATGGCAACAGACTGTAAATCTGTCGGCGGGAGTCTACGTTGGTTCAAATCCAACTTCCACCACCATTTTAAATATTTAAATAATTTTTAAAAGCCGACTTAGCTCAGCAGGTAGAGCACATCCATGGTAAGGATGGGGTCCCCGGTTCGAGTCCGGGAGTCGGCTCCAGAATTTTTAGAAAAGGGTGATTGTCTTGGCGGATATTATTGGCCTTACTTGTACGCAATGCAAGCGGCGCAATTACACGACGACGATTAATAAAAAGAAGCAGAGCAAGAAACTTGAAGTAAAGAAATACTGCAAGTGGTGCAAGGCTTCTGTATTGCATAAAGAGTCCAAATAAAATAAATTAAAATCACACAGGTCCGTGGCTCAATTGGCAGAGCACTGGTCTCCAAAACCGGGGGTTGCAAGTTCGAGTCTTGCCGGGCCTGCCATTTTATTTAAAGTTAAATTAAGGCATGTACGGCGCTGAGACTTCAAAACTTAAATTGGCGGCTTGCCGCTTCGAGTCTTGCCGGGCCTGCCATTTTATTTAAGATTAATTTAAAGGCATGTACGGCGCTGGGACTTCAAAGCTTAAATTGGCGGCTCGCCGCTTCGAGTCTTGTGGGGCTTGCCGTTTTGTTTAAAAATTAATTAGCAGCTTGCGTGGTTGCTATTTTATTTTTGTTTAATTTAAAAAGGGGTATTGTTTATGGCTAAGGCTCAGAGCATTTCGCGCATGGATGCGATAAAGAATTTTGTGCGCGAGGCAAAAGCAGAATTAAAGAAGGTTGCGTGGCCGACCAAGAGACAGGTCTGGTATTGGACCTTAGTTGTCATAGTGTTTACGCTTTGCGTTTCGATTTATCTGGGAGTTATTGACTTCGTGCTTGCGTGGTTCTTCACGTGGCTTTTGGGTTAATAAAAATAAATGAGCGGAGCAAACGGCAAAGCTAATAAAGTAAAGAAAGCTAAGAGATCTGATGAAGATATGCTCTATCTTGAGAACAGCAAGTTAGAGCAGCTGAGCTTGGAATCTGACGGCGGGCGGCACTGGTATGCCGTGCAGACTTACTCGAGCTATGAAAATCGGGTGAAGGCCGACCTTGAGAAACGCATTGAGTCAATGGGTATGAGCGATTATATATTTGAAGTCTTAGTGCCTATTGAGCATCATGTTGTGATGAAGGAAGGGCGGACGCGTCAGACCAAGCGCAAATTATTCCCGAGCTATGTGCTGGTCGACATGATACTTGACGAGAAGTCGTGGCACGCGGTGCGGCATACGCCGGGCGTGACGGGCTTTGTTGGAGCTGGAAATCATCCGGTACCGCTGGGTAAGGCTGAGGTTGAGCAGATCATGGCGGAGCTTAGGCAGTCGGAGGAAGCGCCTAAACGTGAGCTTGAATTTGAGGTCGGCGATCAGGTCGAAGTGATAAGCGGCAGCGCTAAAGGCCAGTCCGGAACTGTAATCGAAGTCTTGCCCGATGACGGGATTGTGAAATTCAAGGCCGTCTTTGACGGGACTGAGAGAATTTTTGAAGTTGACTATACTGAGCTTAAAAAGATTTAAATTTTTAAGCTGTTATTATTTTTTATAGAGAGATTAGAGAGGGGATTTTTTGAATGGCTAAGAAAGTCATTGGGCAGGTTAAACTGCAGCTTCCCGCCGGAAAGGCGAACCCTGCGCCCCCTGTAGGCCCGGCATTGGGTCAGCACGGCGTTAATATAATGGAGTTCTGCAAGCAGTTTAACGCAAAGACAGCCGATCAGGCCGGACTTGTAATTCCGGCGGTCATAACTGTATATGCGGATCGCAGCTTCACGTTTGAGCTTAAGACGCCGCCGGCAGCCGTTTTATTAAAGAGAGCGGCAGGAATCGAGTCAGGTTCGGGCGTGCCGAACAAGACGAAAGTCGGCAAGGTCTCACGCGCAAAGATTCGCGAGATCGCTGAGATGAAGAGACCGGACTTAAACGCCAACGACACTGAGGCAGCCATGCGCATGATCGAGGGCACGGCTCGCTCAATGGGTCTTGAAGTCGCTGATTAATTTAATTTAAAATTAATTAGCTAAAGTGGAAGGGTTATTAATTATTAATAATTTCCCGTTAGCTACCACAGGAGGAATGATTTAAAATATGAAGAGAAGCAAGAGATACAAGGCCGCTGCCGCCAAGATAGAGAAAGGCAAGCTTTACGGCCTGAGAGAAGCCGTAGAGCTGTTTAAAGAGACGGCGACGGCGAAATTTGACGAGAGCATTGAAGTACATGTTAGACTGGGAATTGATCCCAGACATGCAGACCAGCAGGTGAGAAGCACTGTCGCGCTGCCGCACGGAACGGGCGTTACTAAGAAAGTTTTAGTGCTTGCTCAAGGCGAGAAAATTAAAGAGGCCGAGGATGCCGGAGCTGACATAGTCGGCGGCGATGATTTAGTTCAGCGCATTGCAGGCGGCTGGATGGATTTTGACGCGGTAATAGCGACACCGGATATGATGAAGTCTGTCGGACGCTTAGGAAAAGTGTTAGGCCCGAGGGGCTTAATGCCGAGTGCGAAGAGCGGAACTGTCACGTTTGATTTGGCAAACGCCGTTAAAGAAATTAAGGCTGGACGCGTCGAGTTTAGAGCTGACAAGGCAGGAATTACGCATAACTCAGCCGGACGCAAAAATTTCTCGGTCGATCAGCTTTATGAGAACGTGAAGGCTTTATTACAGGCGATTTATAAAGTCAGACCGGCGTCTGTAAAGGGAACTTACGTGAAGAGCATTGCAATATCTTCAACGATGGGACCGGGAATTGCGGTTGACACGGCTTTAGCGCAGAAAGAGACAGCTTAAATAATTTTAAAATTAAAATAAATTTAATTTTCCCAAGACAGCAGAGAGTTTTTATTAAATAAATAAAACTTTAAAAATTCTGCCCAGGAAAAAGTAAAAATTTATAGAAAATAAATTTGCCCTTTTGTCTTGGAATTTTTATTAAAAATTTTTGAGCAAAAGGGCTTTATATTTTAAATTAAAATTTAGGCAGGATAGGAGTTGAAAAAATATGCCGGCAGCAATTAAATTTGATCAGGTAGCTGACTTGAAAGCGCGTCTTGATAAGACCAATGCAGTTTATGTCGGAGAATATAGAGGCATGACTGTTGCTGAGAGCACGAAGCTTAGGGCGAACGTGCGCGAGGCGGGCGGCGAGCTTAAAGTCGCTAAGAACACTTTATTTGCTATTGCGATGAAAGAGGCAGGGCTTGAACCGTTTGAAGATGCTTTAACAGCAGGCCCGAGTATTTACGCGCTTTGCTATGACGATCCGGTCGCAGTCGCGAAAGTTTTAAAAGAGTATGCGACGGATAAGACTCAAAAATCGTTTAAGTTAAAGGGCGGCCAGCTTGACGGCACGATGCTTGATTTAGATCAGCTGTACGCGCTCGCGGATCTGCCGTCGAAGGACGTATTGCGCGCTCAGGTTGTGCGCACGATTGCCGCGCCGCTGTCAGGACTTGTCAACGTGCTTTCTGGCACTATTCGCGGATTGGTCACGTGCTTATCGCAGATCAAGGATCAGAAAGAGAAAGGCGCAGCTGCTTAATTTTAAAAT
>JAFUXM010000227.1 GCA_017470785.1 Synergistaceae bacterium | reverse complement strand
CGTCGCCGCCAATTCCGGCAAATGCCTTTTCAAGCTCGTCAATCCATAACACGCACGGGCTTACAGTCTCAGCAAGATTCAGCACACGTCTCATGTTGCCCTCGCTTTCACCGACATATTTTCCCATTAATCTGCCTATATCAAGCCTTATCAACGGAACTTTAAACAACGCCGCTGCCGCTTTTGCCGCAAGACTTTTGCCGCAGCCGGGCATTCCTAAAATTAAAATTCCTCTCGGAATGTCAACGCCGAACCTAATTGCCTTGTCGAGAGTGTTAAAAATTCTCTCCTTTCTGATCAGCCACGCCTTTAAATTTTCAAGGCCGCCGATGTCATTTATATTTTCCCTAAAATTCAACATCTCGAGAGTGCCGGATTTTTTAATAATCTGCTCTTTCTCGCTTAACACAAAAGTTCTATCCGAGGCATCAAGCTTGCCGTTAGTCTGATACGCAAGCGATAGAACCTGCCTAATCTGAAATGCGCTAAGTCCCTTCAGCGAGAATATCAGCGCGTCGCGGGCTTCCGGCTTAATATCTAAACGTTCGTTGTCAGCGAACTCATCAACCATGCCGCTTATCTCCTCATCATCCGGCAGCGGGACGTCAATTACGGTCACAAAATTTTCAAGTTCGGCCGGTATAACGACTTTAGACGAGACTATAACGACTTTTGCCCGATAATCATCGCGATCGATTACACGTTCCGCAATCCTTACCAACAGCGCGATAACGTCAGGGTCGTTTAAATAACCGTGTACGTTCTTCAATACTATAAATACCTCGTCATCAAAACCGGCGTCAAGCTTTGAGTTAAGAAACTGCGACAAGCTATAGCGGCGTTCGGGGCTTTGCATTGGATGTTTGTCCTTAAAGCTTAATTCGCCTAAAGCGTTATCAAACTCAAAAAATTTTGCATATCTTGCCTCTTTTCTCAAAACATCATCGACTGCGGCAAAATCGGCATGATGTATATAAAGAATAGGCACAATTGAATCTATATACGCAGCCAGTAATTTTTGTGTCGCTTTGCGCATTTAAAACGCCTCCTTAATATTTAATATTTTTTAAATATTTATTGCTATGCTTAACCTCTGAGCCAGCGTGAGAAAAAGTCTTGGGGCTTTGTCATATCCTCAAGACGTTTCAGTGCGGCCGTATTTTCCAGCTTTTCATTGTTACTAGCATAATCGAGAGCTGTCCAGCCTCTATAATCTTCTGCGTTGACGTCCGCTCCGGCTTGAATTAACGCATTGATTACATTGACGGCATTAGCACTATTATGCGCTGCGGCACGCATTAGAGCTGTCCCGTCGCAATTATCTTTTGCGTTGACGTCCGCTCCGGCTTGAATTAACGCATTGACGGCATCAGCGGTATTATTACTTGCGGCCTTCATTAGAGCTGTCTTGCCGTCATTATCTTTTGCGTTGACGTCCGCTCCGGCTTGAATTAAAACATTGACGGCATCAGCGGTATTATACTTTGCGGCAAACATTAGAGCTGTACTGCCATTATTATTTTTTGCGTTGACTTTCGCACCGGCTTTAATTAAAGCATTGACGATATTGACGACATTGACGACATCGGCGGTATTATACTTTGCGGCAAACATTAGAGCTGTCCTGCCGTCATTATCTTTTGTGTTGACTTTCGCACCGGCTTTAGTTAAAGCATTGACGGCATCAGCGGTATTATAACGTGCGGCAAACATTAGAGCTGTCTCGCCGAAATTATTTTTTGCGTTGACGTCCGCTCCGGCATTAATTAACGCATTGACGGCATCAGCAGTATTATTAGTATTATTATATGCAGCCAACATTAGAGCTGTCCTGCCGCCATTATCTTTTCTGTTGACGTTCGCTCCGGCTTGAATTAACGCATTGACAACATCAGCGGTATTATGCTCTGCGGCACGCATTAGAGCTGTCAAGCCGCCATTATCTTTTCTGTTGACGTTCGCTCCGGCCTTAATCGCACATTTAACATCTTCTGCCGAGCCGTCCTTACATAATTCTGTGAATGATTTTTGAGCGAGAAGCTGTTTGCCTTTGTTCACTCGTTCTTGCCTTTCTTTCGCTTCACGTTCACGTCTTTCCTGCTCTTCACGTTCGCGTCTTTCCTGTTCTTCACGTTCGCGGCGTTCACGTTCAAACATCTCAATCACTCTGCAGACAAGCGCGGCCGCGTTCGGATTTTTTTCAGCGTCAGAAATAAAATCACTGTCAAGCTCAACGCCAAAAATTTTCATAAGTTTCGCTAAAATTTCACAATCATCAGTAGAGTTTATAGCCAAAACTTTTTCATGCTCATCGTCAAGCCAGCGCGCGTCCAGCCAACGCTCCAATAATCCGCTTCTATAGTCAGCGACAATTTCCACGACAGAAGCCGCAAAATTTTCCTGTAATTCCTCAATCGAACGTATTTGATTTCCGTTATAGTTCAAATTAAATTTTACTTTCGCCATGACTGCCTCCGAGATAAAAATTTTTATAATTTATATTATTATAATTCAATCAAATTGCCGCCCAACATGTCCCTAAATTCTTCGTGGCAAGTTAAAAATATAACTTGATTATTGGCCGCAAATTCTTTTATGATCTCACAGGCCTTAGTGCGCCTTGCCGCGTCCATGTTGACCAACGGATCGTCAAACACAGCCACTGCGCCGCCGTCTTGATAGAGCTGATTGATAACGGCCAGTCTAAACGCCAGCGCTATTGTCTCTTTAGTGCCTTCAGATATGTTCAGCCAGCGCAGAATTTTATCATTGCTATATATCTCAGGCTTAATATCAAGAGCCTGCGGTCTATGCTCCAAATTATCAGCTTCAAGCCGTCCGCCTGAAATTTTATCTAAATAGCCCGAAAATTTATTTATTAAATAATCAACCGGATTGCTCTCGACCTGCTCTTTAGTCCTGTTAAATATATTTAATATACTCTCCCAGCGGTCAAGCTCAAGTTTTTTATTTTCAAGCTCACGCTGCAGCAAATTAAAATTATTTTCAAGCTCGGGCAATTTTGCCTTGTCACTCGCAGCATCAGACCTCGCAAAATTTAAATTGCCCTTTAACTCGTCCATTTTTTGCTTATGCGCATCTCTATAGCGGATTTCATCTTCAAACTCACGCTTATTTTCGTTGATAAGCTCAGTTATATTTATATTCATGCTCAAATACTCAGGCTTAATATCTTTAACCTGCTCATTAAGATTATTAATCTCGCTTTGTGTCTTGCTAATTTCTGAATTTAATTTATTAATCAGCTCTTCAAGATCTGCAAGGCTTCTATAATTTTCTTCATAATTTTTAATCTTAGCATCAGCCCAGCCTATATACTCATCGAGCCTATTAACACTGTGACACAGCGCGTTAATCTCTCTCACAACCTCATCGCGGCCGCGCTCTGAATTTAAATTATTTAAATTAAAATCTAAATTGCCGTTTAAATTCTTCATTAAATCCTGAGTTTCAGCATGAAGCGCTTTATATTCGCGTTCATAACTCTCAAGCTCTTGACGCTTTTTATTATGATTTAATATAAGCGCGTTAAGCTTCTGCCGTATCGTGTTTATGTCATGGACATCGCCTAAGTTATAACGCTCTATAATCCCGTGAATTATATTTTTATTTTCGTCCCACTTGGCCTTCTCATCTTTGACGTTCACATCGGCACAGCTTAACAACATGCCTGCAACGCCCGGAATTTTTATCGCCGCCGCCCGTTCAAGCTTATAGCTCAATATATTTTCGTCAATTACTGCAGGTTTTATGGGCAAGCTCTTCGGCGAAGTGTCATTGACCTCTATTTTATAATCCTGCGCCAGTCTCACTTTAAGATTTAAACTCGGCACTTTCAGCCGCGTCATGCACTGATTAATAATATTACTCGCCTCTTCGGCTATGTTTAAATCCTGCATGACTTCATCAGGATTAATCGTTGCAAGTTCTTGCCTAAGCTCATCAATTAAAGCCTTAAGCTCCTTGCTCCGCCGCATCTTCTCGCTAAAATTTAAGTTATTAAGCTCGCTTTGCAAGCTCTTTGCCCGCTCAAAATTTTTGCTGAGCACCGGCCATTCTTTTATAGCCTTGCCGCATTCCGCACTCTTTTCTTTTAAATTACTTAATTTATTATGCAGCATATTATTATTAGCATGAAATGTCTCGACTATAAAATTAATTCTCGTAAAATATTCCCAGCGCTCTTTATAACCTAAAGCCGACCCGTCAGCCTTATTAAATTTTTCTTCTGCGCTCTCCAAATCATGCTCTAATAAATTTATATTATTTAATTTTTCTTTAATTTTCCTAATTATGCCGCGCGTCCTCTCAAGATCTTTATATATATCCGAGATAGCATCGCGATGCCCCATATGCTTCGGCCTGTTATTTAATTTATCCCAGTTCCTGCCAAGTTCATTTATCTTGTCATTAATGCCCTGCTCTATGTTTTCTATCGCGATATTATCTCCGGCCTCAGCATATAACTGCGTCAAAGTATTTATAATCTCGCCGCTGGAGCTTAACGTCTTTTTATCGCGGATTAATTTATTCAGCGTCTCGAGATTATTAACCTGCGGCGATAATAAAATTTCCCTGAACACAGCATCATCGCGTTTAAACTCATCGCGCAGCAAATTTTTAATTCTCTCATCGCCGATAATCTTATCGCCGTTTGGCGTAATTAAAGTTATAGCTGCATCTTTATTATTATCTCGTCCCCATGTCTTATTCAGCGTGAACGTGCCGCTCTGCGTCTCAAAGATAATCTCGCCGTCAATAAAATTTCCGGCTGCACTGCTGCCCTTAACTGCACACGGAAAAAATGCCTCGATAAAATTAATGTCTTCAGTAAGATTTTTCTTAAGCTGGGAACTCTTAAACAAAGTCTCGATTAATAAATTAACTAAGCTGCTTTTGCCGCTCTCGTTCTCACCGAACACTATATTAATGCCCGGTTTAAATTCAGCATTGAAATCTTTAAATCCCGCGAATTGCCTGCAAGAAATTTTTAATATATTCATGATTTATATTATAAAAATTTATAAAATAAGCCCGCCGCAATATCTTATTACGACGGGCTGAAATTTATTTTTAAACTATTTTAATAACTAACTAACGCTTATAGCTTACGCTTTGACTGGCTGAGCGCCGGCCTCGGCGAGCTGCTTGTAAGTCTCGTAGCGCTCCTTTGCCTCACGCTCCGCCTGATCGAACAGCTGGTCGGCGATCTCCGGGAAGCCGAGCTTCAATGACGAATATCTGACCTCGCCCATCAAGAACTCCTTATAGTCAGCAGTCGGCGCTTTCGAGTCAAGCGTGAACGGGTTCTTGCCCTCTTTCGCAAGCTCCGGATTAAATCTGTATAAATGCCAGTAGCCTGCTGCAACTGCCTTCTTGGCCTGCTCCTGCGTCTTGCCCATTCCGGCCTTGATGCCATGGTTGATGCAAGGCGCATAAGCGATAATTAACGACGGGCCTTGATGTGCCTCGGCCTCTTTCAATGCCTTTAATAACTGGTTCTTATCAGCGCCCATTGCGACCTGCGCTACGTAAACATGGCCATAGGTCATAGCCATACGGCCAAGATCCTTCTTGCGGACGCGCTTGCCGCTGGCTGCGAACTGCGCGATAGCTGCCGTAGGCGTGGACTTCGAAGCCTGACCGCCGGTGTTCGAGTAAACTTCCGTGTCAAGCACTAAGACGTTTACGTCCTCGCCGCTGCCCAACACATGATCTAATCCGCCGTAACCGATGTCATAGCCCCAGCCGTCGCCGCCGAATATCCACACGGACTTCTTAACTAAATAATCATGATACTGAGCGATAACCGCGAACTCTTGATACGCCGCGTCGCTTAACTGGCCGTGCTTATGCTCTTCTTTATCACAGCCGCAATCGCAGCCGCAGAATACATCCTCAAGTATCTCCTCGACCTTGGCCGCGCTTGCAACCGACTTCTCACCGTCAAGGTGCGTGTCAAGCCACTCCTGCAGCACTGCCTTATAATCCGCCGGTACATCGTCCATTGCGATTAAATTTTTAGCCGCATCGACAAGATAATTCACCATGACATTCATCGATAATTTCATGCCCATGCCGTACTCGGCGTTATCCTCAAACAACGAGTTTGCCCACGCCGGGCCGTGACCGTTGGCATCGACTGTATAAGGCATACTCGGAGCTGATGCGCCCCAAATCGACGAGCAGCCCGTCGCGTTGGCGATCATCATTCTTGAGCCGAATAACTGCGTGATTAACTTAGTGTAAGGCGTCTCGCCGCAGCCTGCGCACGCGCCGCTGAACTCAAATAACGGTCTCTTAAACTGGCTGCCCTGTACCGTGAACTTATCGCCGATCTCTTTATCAGCAACGTTCTCGATTGCGTAAGTCCAGTTGTCAATCTGATCGCTCTGGCTTGCAGTCGGCTTCATCTCGAGTGCTTTGACCGGGCAAATGTCAGCGCAGTTACCGCAGCCAAGGCAGTCCAGAACGTCAACCTGCATTCTATACTTATATCCGGCATCTTTAATAGCTTTAGCTTTGCCTTCAACAAGTTCAAATTTTTCCGGCGCTGCTGCCTGCTCGGCCTCGTCAAGCAAGAACGGTCTGATAGCAGCGTGCGGACATACCATAGAGCACTGGTTGCACTGGATGCACTTCTTAGCGTCCCACTCAGGAACGTTCACGGCAACGCCGCGCTTCTCGTATGCAGCCGTACCGGCCGGGAACATGCCGTCCTCACGGCCTACAAATGCGCTCGACGGCAGCGTATTGCCCTTCTGCGCGTTCATAACATCGCACAGGTCAGTTATATAATCCGGTATCTCAGTCGGCAAGCCAGGCTTTGCAACGTGCTTATCTTCTGCATGAGCCCAGTCTTCAGGAACTTTTATCTCTATAATTCCTGCAAGGCCGGCATCAACAGCCGAGTAATTCATGTTGACGACCTTCTCGCCCTTACGGCCGTAAGTGTCAACTATTGCCTGCTTCATGTATTTAACTGCATCATCAATCGGTATAACATTCGCAAGCTTGAAGAACGCGGACTGCATTATAGTATTAGTGCGGCTGCCGAGACCTAACTTCTGCGCCTCGTCAACTGCGTTAATCACAAAGAACTTAGCCTTTAAATTCGCAAGTTTGCGCTTAAGGCTCGCGGGCAGATGCTCGTTAAGCTGCTCAAGATCAGTCCACTGCGTGTTAAGTAAGAACGTGCCGCCCTCTTTAAGTCCGGCTAATAAATCATACTGGTTTACGTACTCCTGCTTATGGCAGGCGATAAAGTCCGCATGATCTATTAAATAAGTCGATTTAATCGGCTCTTTGCCGAAGCGCAAATGCGACATCGTGATACCGCCGGACTTCTTCGAGTCATAATCAAAGTAGCCCTGCGCGTACATATCCGTGTGGTCACCGATAATTTTAATGCTGTTCTTATTTGCGCCGACCGTACCGTCAGAGCCTAAGCCCCAGAACTTGCAGCACACCGTGCCTTCTGCAGCCGTGTTAATATGCTCATAGACCGGCAGCGAACTGTCATTGACATCATCGACTATACCAATCGTGAAGTTATCGCGCGGCTCAAATAATTTAAGATTATCAAATACTGTCTTAATGTCGCTCGGCGTTGTATCTTTCGAACCTAAGCCGTAACGGCCGCCGACTACCTTCGGCGCGTTCTCGACCTTAAATAACAACGAGCGCACATCTTCATAGAGCGGACCGCCTAATGCTCCGGTCTCCTTAGTCCTGTCTAAGACCGCAAGAGCCTTAACAGTTCTGGGCATCGCTCTAAAGAAATATTTTGCTGAGAACGGACGGTATAAATGCACTTCCATTATGCCGACCTTCTCGCCTCTCTTGTTGAGATAATCAACGACTTCTTCGGCTGCCTGACATACCGAACCGATTGCGATAATCACGCGCTCAGCCTCAGGATCTCCATAATACTGGAACGGCTCATAGTGTCTGCCCGTGATCTTCTCGATCTCGCGCATGTACTCGGCCACTGCATCCGGCACTTTGTCAAAGAACGGCTGCGACGCTTCCATTGCCTGGAAATAAATATCCGGGTTCTGCGCTGTGCCTTTTGTATACGGATTTTCAGGCCGCATCGATCTATCCCTAAATGCCTGCAGCGCGTCATAGTCAACGAGCTTCGCTAAGTCAGCATAATCAAACGTATCGATCTTCTGAATTTCATGCGACGTTCTGAAACCGTCAAAGAAATTCAATACAGGCACGCTGGTCTTGATTGCCGTCAAGTGTGCGACTGCTGCTAAGTCCTGAGCTTCCTGAACGCTGCCCGCTGCAAGCATAGTGAAGCCGGTCATGCGGCAGGACATAACGTCGCTGTGATCGCCGAATATAGAAAGCGCGTGCTTAGCTAAAGCTCTCGCTGAGACGTGAAACACGCCGGGCAGTAACTCACCGGCGATCTTATACATGTTCGGGATCATTAATAATAAGCCCTGTGAGGCCGTGTAAGTGCTGGCTAATGCGCCGGCTGACAATGCGCCGTGCACTGCACCGGCTGCGCCGCCTTCCGACTGCATCTCTGTAACTTTTACAGTGTGACCGAAAATATTTTTGCGCCCGTGCGCTGCCCACTCGTCAACATGCTCGGGCATTGGGCTCGACGGCGTGATCGGGAATATCGCGCTCATCTCGCTGAATGCGTAAGCGACATGAGCGACCGCTTCATTGCCGTCCATAGTCTTCCAGTTACGTTTTATTTTGGCCAAATAAAACCCCTCCTCAAAAAATTTATTAAAATAAACTGCAAGCCTTTAAATTAAAATTCATTTTACTATAAAAAATTAAAATTTAACTTGACATTAATACTTAAAATTTTTGCAATAAAAAAATTGCCCGGGAAATTTTTTATTCCCGGGCAATTTAATTTTTAAATTTTAATT
>JAFUXM010000226.1 GCA_017470785.1 Synergistaceae bacterium | reverse complement strand
TGACTTTCTTCATCGCGTTCCATGCCGGATTTGCAGGCTGGCTCTTATCTTCCGGCGTACCGTCCTCAAAGCCGCCAAGCGACATGTTCACGACCGCGATATTCACACCCTGATTCTTCAACTGCAATACACGATCCAAACAGCCGATTATCAAGTCATCCGGGAAGCCGCCGACCCCGTCAAAAGAAACATACGCTTTTAACGCAATGACCTTAGCGTTCCAGTTCACGCCGGCAACACCGATATTATTATCGCCGACTGCGCTTATAACCCCGGCAACATGCGTACCGTGACCGTTATCTTCAGGATCCTGATAATCAGCTGCGTCATTGCTGAATTTACGCTCACCTGTCTCAAAGTTAGTTACAACAAAACCGCCGCAGTATTGACTTGCAATATTTGCCTTTAAATCCTCATGCTGCGAATCTATGCCCGAGTCTATGACAGCTGCATAAACTTTATCGCTGCCGGTATAGCCTCTTGCCCAGAGCTTGTCAGCATTAATAGCCCTCATGCCCCATAATAAATCATAATATTTATCAGTCGGCGCAGCATTAGACATAGGCTTTGCAATATGATTAAGGCTTGCACCTGCGACATCAGGCCGCGCTAACACTTCTTTTAATAATTCATTCTCGTCTCTGCTGTCAGAGTGCAGCACAGCAAATAAATTATTATCAGCTTCAGATAATGCACTAAAAACTTGTTTCACGCCAGCGCCTAAATCGCTTGCAGCTTGACTTACATAATCAAGATGCGATGCTTTAAATTCTGCCGCGCTTACTTTCACGCCCGAATTATTTTTAAACATTACTATAACATCGCCCGGGACTGTCCTGTCTGCAAACGCAGCGCCTGCAAAGCTTAAAATTAAAATTAACGCCGCAAAAACTTTCTTCATTATTTAATAACACCTGCACATTAAAAAATTTTAAGCTATTATAAAACAAAAATTATTATTCTTCATGATGCTCAACCGGAATAATATCCATGCCGTGCTTAGCTCTGTAATCATTTAATGCCTCGTGTATCGCCTCTTCAGCTAAGACGCTGCAGTGCATTTTAATCGGCGGCAGCCCGTCCAACGCCTCGGCAACTGCACTGTTAGTTAAATCCCACGCCTCTTGTATAGTCCGGCCTTTAATTAACTCCGTCGCCATGCTCGAGCTCGCTATTGCACTTGCACAGCCGAAAGTTTTAAACTTCACGTCCTCTATAATTTTAGTCTCGTCATTCACTTTCAAATAAATTTTCATAATGTCACCGCACTTGGGATTGCCGGCCTCGCCTACCCCGTCAGGATTTTCAATCTCGCCGACGTTCCTCGGATTAGCAAAATGATCCATAACTTTATCACTATAATTTAATGCCATTTTATTTACATCTCCATTCTTAATTTTTTAAATTTATTTATTTAAATTCTTTAAATAATCTTCCCATAAGGGCGACATCGCGCGGCGTCTTGCGACTATCTCGGGCAGTACATCTAACACATAATCTATATCATCCTCAGCCGTGTAGCGTCCAAGCGTAAATCTCAGTGACCCGTGCGCCATCTCGTGAGTCAGTCCAAGCGCCAGCAACACATGCGACGGATCTAACGACTCAGACGAGCAAGCGCTGCCCGTCGATGCGCATATGCCCTTCATGTCCAAATCTAATAACAGCGTCTCGCCCTCAACGCCTATAAAACTAAAATTAGCGTTATTAGGCAAGCGGCCATTGCCTTCAGCGCCGTTTAATTTAGCATGGGGAATGCGGGCTAATATTCCGGCAATTAATTTATCGCGCAGCTTTGCCATTCTCGCAGCGTCTTCAGGCAGACGCGATTTTAAAATCTCCATTGCAGCGCCAAATCCAACTATGCCGGCAATATTCTCAGTGCTTGCGCGGCGCCCGCGCTCTTGAGCTCCGCCGTGCATGAAATTTTCAAATCTTATGGGATTGCGTATATAAAGCGCTCCTACACCCTTAGGCCCATACATCTTATGCGCCGACATCGACATTAAATCAATATTCAATGCCTTAACGTCAATGTCAAGATGCGCCGCTGCCTGCACCGCGTCCGTGTGAAATAAAATATTATGCTCACGGCAAAATGCGCCGATTTCTCCGACCGGCTCTATAGTCCCGACTTCGTTATTTGCAAACATGACAGACACTAAGACAGTCCTGTCCGTTACGGCAGCTTTTAAATCCTCAAGCCTTACCCGGCCGCAGTCATCAACCGGCAAATACTTAACTTTAAAATTATTTATTTTCTCGAGATACTTGGCCGTGTGCAAAATCGCGTGATGTTCAATCTGCGTTGTGATTAGCTCGTCGCCCTTGCCGGCGTTGCGCATTCTCTCAAGCACGCCCTTCAATGCCCAGTTGTCAGCTTCAGTCCCGCTCGACGTAAAATAAATCTCGTTAAGCTCAGCATTCAATGCGCTTGCAACTTGCGCTCTCGCCTTTTCAATCGCAGCGCGGCTCGCCTGCGAGAACGAATATACAGACGACGGGTTGCCGTATATCTCACTAAAATACGGCAGCATCGCATCTAAAACTTCAGGGCTTACAGGCGTAGTAGCCGTGTAATCCAAATAAACTTTTTTATCAGCCATAATAATTTTTTCTGCCTACCTTTCAAGTCAACTTTTAATTTTTATAATTTTATACTTAATAAAAAATTTATCAAGATTTAAAATTTTAAATAAAAAAATCAGGCCCGAGGGCCTGACTTTTATATAATCTTAGCTAAGATGCTTTCAGGGTGAGATTTTTTATATCGTGCCATCAAAGTTCCTGTTATAACTGTCAGAGCTGTCGTAATTAAAATCAAAGCGTACGAGTCAGGCGTGAACAGGCTCATATCAAAGGCATCCATGACAGGAGCTTTATTAACTATCTTTAATAATAAAATCGAGAATATAGTATTAAGAATAATATTCCAGAGATACAGCGTCATCGTGTTGCGGCCTATGAACGATAACACCGGGCTTTGCCAATAATGCTCAAGCAGCTGCATTAAATATAAAATTAAGATCGATGCGCTTATGCCGCCGATATAAACAATTAACACGCTTAAGAAACTTCCGTCGCCGTATATGCTCATTATAAACGCGCACTTATTAGCGCCGTTCAAAATTGCAAACGCACAGACACATGCTGCGATTAATCCTGCAATAATTTTTTTGCTGAATTTCTTAGCCGAGAGAATATTAAATTCTTTAGCGTTCACGGCTGCTATCATACAAGCGCAGGCAATGCAGCCGCGGCCTAACGATACCGGAAATTGAACCGTACTTGGCGACTCGAGGCTCGCGATAAACAGCATGATTAAAATAGCCGGAATGTCATAGTATTTATGTCTGCGAAGTTTTTCCATGTAAGTGAAGAATAACACGCAGCCGGAGAACATGGCCACTAAGAACCATAAGTGACAGTTAAGCGGCGTAATTACAGGATATGAGAACGGCATAGCCGGATGCACAGCGCGATGCAGCACGCTGTACACAAAGAAATTTGAGAACGATAAAACTTTCGGCACAAGCCCTGAGAGATATACCGAGAACATCATATTTGCCTTAATCATATTATAGTCGCCGTAACCGAGATACACCGCGCGGGCTATATCTAAAAAAGCCGTGATAAATAAAATTTTCCAGAACGGCAGCATGATGCCGGTGAAGCGCCGCGTAATGCCCGCACTTAAACTTCGCTTGCCGGCGGTGTAAGTATAGCCCGTTACGAAAAAGAAAAATATCATGCGGACATAGCTCCATGAGTCCATGCCTGCTAACCCTGCGTGCACCGCGATGACCATTATAGTTAAAAGTGCTTTGCCGTAGTCAATATAATTTTCGCGCATATATAACTAACTCCCTTTGAATTTGCAAATAACTGCGCAATAAAAAATTTTAAATAAATTTGCGCAGCCGTAAGCTAAACTTTAAAAATTAAAAATTATTGTGCATTATATCATAAGCAAAAGTCCGCGTTGTTTAAGCGCGGACTTGTTTTATTTAAATAAATTTTAAATTTTAAATTTTAAATTCTCTATAGCCTGCCCTCCAGAAGCAAAGCCCTTGAGCCGGTGCAGTCATAGCCGAGCTTGTGCGCTCACAGCCGGTCAATAAATTTTCAAGCCACGTCAAGCTGCGCTTTTTAATTGCGACTTCGTTAATATTGCCGGCCATTATTCTAATCATGTTGGTCAAGAACGACGGCGCCCGCACTGTCAACACAGTGAGATTATTATTAAACGCCTGAAATTTTAATTTAGTTATGTCGCGTATAGTATTGTCAGGACACTCGGTAGCTTTGCAGAAGGCTTTGAAGTCGTGGCGGCCCGTTAAAATTTTACAGGCTGCGCGTGCAATGTCTTTGTCCCAGTTACGTTTGTTCCACCAGACAAAGCCGTTAAGCTGCGGCGGCAAGGCCGGCCCGTGATAGATAAAATATTTATACTCACGCCATAACGCGCTGCGCCGCGCATCGAAATCTTTATTAACTTTAAAAACTTTCATGACGCGTATATCTTCAGGCAAGTAAAAATTTATCGCTAATAATAATTTACTTAAATCATTAAAATCTTTATCGAGTTCGAACGATGCGACTTGGCCGCGGGCATGTACGCCTTGATCAGTGCGGCCTGCGCCGGTGACTTTAACTGGCTTGTTATTATTTAAATTGCTTAACGCCTCTTCTATCACCTGCTGCACGCCGACCTCACGCTCGGTATGATTATTCTGCCGCTGCCACCCGAAATATTTTGCGCCGTTGTATGCAACTTGTGCTGCGTATTTATTAATATTATTCATTTAATTAAATTCGCCCCGAGCTTTCCTGACAAGATAGTCGCATTTATTATTAAATTTATTTTCAGCGTGGCCTTTAACCCATTGCCAGTTTATATTATGAATTTTATTAAGAGCTATAAGCTCCTGCCATAAATCTTGATTGGCAACCGGCTCTTTGTTCGCGTTGCGCCACCCGTTGCGCTGCCATTTATCGAGCCATTTATTATTAAAAGCATTCTGCAAATACTGCGAGTCGGTATATAAATTAACGCTGCATGGAACTTTTAGAGCTTGAAGAGCTTTGATAGCTGCCGTGAGTTCCATTCTGTTATTGCTTGTATTTTCTTCTGAGCCGTAAATTTCACGCGTTAAATTATGCGCCGGCGAAATTAAAATTGCAGCCCAGCCGCCGCGCCCAGGGTTCGGCTTCGCTCCGCCGTCAGTGTAAATTATTACTTCATGCTTGCTATTATTATTATTTATCATGAAAAATAATTTTAATTTAAAAATTATTTTCTGCAAGCTTGACATGAAAATTCTTAAACGCTATACTTGCTTTTAATTTTTAAAATTTATTGAAATTTATTTTAAATTATTGAACAGGAGAAAATTTTTGAATGAATTTTAATTTGTACGCAGTTAAATTTGATTACAGCATGATGATGTGCGCTTGCGTTTTGAAAGTGCATATGTAAGTGCTGGCTGCATATAAATTATTATATAAATTTTTAAGCGGGAAGCACATACAAGCTTCCCGTTTTTTATTTTAAATTTTTTTAATTTAAGGGAGCGAAAATAAAATTTGATTGAGCTTGAACACGTGTCTAAGAGATTTACTCTTGACGATAAGACCGTAACGGCTGTGGACGATGTGAGCCTGAAAATTTTTGACGGTGAAATTTTTGGGATAATCGGCTTCTCAGGTGCGGGCAAGTCAACGCTTGTGCGGTGCATAAATTTACTTGAGCGGCCTGACGTCGGCAACGTGAAAATTAATAATATCGAGTTTACGAGCCTGAAGCCTAAAGATTTATATAACGCGCGTAAAAAAATCGGCATGATATTTCAGCAGTTTAATTTAATGCCTTCGCGGACTGTGTTTCAGAACGTGGCTTACCCGTTGAAGGGCATGAGCAAAGATGCGATAAGCAAGAAAGTTCGCGAGCTTTTAAATTTAGTCGAGATAGGCGATAAAGAAAATGCTTACCCGTCGGAGCTGTCGGGCGGCCAGAAGCAGCGCGTGGCAATCGCAAGGGCGTTAGCTAATGAGCCTGATATATTGTTATGCGACGAGGCAACGAGCGCTTTAGACCCTCAGACGACTTACTCGATATTGAAATTATTAAAAGAATTAAATAAAAAATTAAGCTTGACTATAGTTGTGATAACGCACGAGATGGAGGTAGTTAAAACTATATGCACCCGGGCGGCAGTCATGGATGCAGGGCGCATAGTTGAGACCGGCGATGTGTTTAATATTTTCTCGCGGCCTCAGCATCAGATGACTAAAAACTTTGTGCGCAGCACGTCGCATTTGTCGAAACTTGATGATTTAATGCGCGAGAACTCGCCGATGGTTGAATTAAAGCCCGGTGAGATGTTAGTTAAATTAACGTACGGGCAGTTGGACGTGAGCGAGCCGTTAATAAGCATCGCAGCCCGGCAGTTTAATATAGATTTAAATATAGTGCTGGCTGATGTCGAGATAGTGGCCGGCGCGTTAATCGGCGGCACGGTGTTAATTTTAAGCGGCGAGGCTGCTAAAATTCATGAGGCCGTAAATTATTTTAAGTCCAAGGGCGTCAGGGTTGACGTTATTAAAAGCGAAATTGAAGATGCTATATATAAAGAGGAAGAAGTTTATGCTGAAACGGAGGTGCGGCTTTAAATGCATGAAGTTTTAGTTGAGTGGCTGCCGAATTTGATGAAGCGGCTGCCGGAGTTCTGGAAGGCAGCGGGCGATACTGTGTTAATGGAGGTCTGGGCCGGCGCGATATGCTTTGTGCTGGGAATGATATTTGGAATTATATTAACTGTCACAAAGCCCGGCGGCATCATGGAGAACCGGCCTGTCTATCAGACACTTGATAAAATTATAAATTTATTCAGGTCGATACCGTTTATAATTTTGCTCACGGCCTTGATGCCTTTATCGCGGTTCATCATGGGGACTGCGATTTATGTTAGAGGCGTGATAGTGCCGTTGGTGTTCGGGGCAACGCCGTTCTTTTCGAGGCAGGTCGAGTCGGCCTTAGCTCAGACTGACAAGGGATTAATCGAGGCGGCGCTGTCGATGGGGTCGAGCCCGTTTGAAATTATATTTAGAGTATATCTGCGTGAGAGCGTCGCGCCGCTGACAAGAGCTACGACTATTACGGCTATAAGTTTATTGGGCTTGACGGCAATGGCCGGTGCAGTCGGCGCAGGCGGCTTAGGCGACTTCGCAATCAGATACGGCCATGATCGCAACATGATAGATATAACATGGGTTACTGTTATAGTGTTGGTCTTAGCTGTTAGCATAGTGCAATGGCTGGGCGATAAGATAGCAAGAAAGAATACGCATTAAGCGATTTTAAATTAGATATTAAATTTTAATAATTTAATATAAAAAAATTTTATTAGCAAAGGCGGTTGATTTGTTATGAAGAGGATTTTGGTTGTTGCATTGGCGTTAGCGTTAGCGTTGAGCGCTGCTGGAGCTTGGGCAGCTGAGACGAAGACAGTACGGCTCGGAGTGACGGGCAGCGTCTATGACGAGTTATGGGCGCCGGCAAAGGCGTTATTAGCCGAGCAGGGAATTAATCTTGAGATTATTCAGTTCACGGATTATGTCACGCCGAACAGGGCTCTTGACGAGGGCGATATTGATTTAAACGCGTTCCAGCATCGCATTTATCTCAATGACGAGCTTGCAAACCGCGGCTATAAGATCAGCAATATCGCAAATACTTTCGTTGTGCCGCTGAATTTATATTCGATTAAGATTAAGACGCTTGACGAGATTAAAGACGGCGATATTATAGCCATTCCTAATGATCCGACAAACGGCGGCAGAGCTATAAAAGTTCTTGCCAGCTCGGGCTTGATTACTTTACGCGAGGGCGCAGGCTTCAACCCGACTAAGGATGACATAGCTGATTATAAAGTCAAAGTTAAGATTGAAGAGCTTGCGGCTAATGCAATTCCGGCGGCGCTGCCCGACATCACAGCAGGAATTATTAACGACACGTTCGCCATTGACTATGGCTTAAAGGCCAGCGACGCGGTCTATGCGGATCAGGCACGTGAGAAGGAGTACTGGAACTTAATCGCTGCCAAGACTGCCGACTTAGAAAATCCTGAGAAGTTCGCGCTGTACAAGGCCGTTGTCGATGCTTATCAGAGCGACGTAATGAAAGCGCACTTAGCTGATTTCTACGGCGGATTTTTCAGGCCGGTCGGCTGGGACGAGAATTTGCTCGCAAAATAATTTTTAATTTTAAAATTTAAATTTAATTTTCAATCGCTCTTAATTTAATTTTAATTAAGGGCGATTTTTTTATTTTTTATTTATAGTAAAATTTTATTTAAATTTTATTAAATTATTAAACTTGAAAGGAAAGATATTGAGCATGATTATACGGCCAAGAAGGTTAAGACTTACGCAGGCATTGCGGGACATGGTGCGGGAGACGCGGCTTGCCAGCGAGATGTTAATTTACCCGGTGTTTATTAAAGAGGGCGTTAATATAATAGAAGATGTTCCGGCGATGCCCGGGCAGAAGCGGTGGAGTCCTGACAGGGTCAGCGAATTATTAGAGAGCGTAGCTAAATTAAAAATCGGCGGCGTATTATTTTTCGGAGTGCCGGAGCATAAGGACGCTGAGGGCAGCGGCGCATGGGATGATAACGGCGCGGTGCAGCAGGCCATGCGCATAACTAAGAAAAATTTTCCGGACTTAACTATAATCGGCGATGTTTGCTTATGCGAGTACACATCACATGGTCATTGCGGCGTGCTTAAAGGCAATGTAGTTGATAACGACCCGACTTTAAAATTATTAGCTAAGACTGCGGTGTCGCAGGCTCGAGCCGGTGCGGATATAATTGCGCCGTCGGACATGATGGACGGCCGCGTGGGTGCTATACGCGATGAACTCGACAAGGCCGGATTGCAGGATAAATTAATTTTCTCGTATGCGGTTAAATATGCGTCGGCGTTTTACGGGCCGTTCAGGGAAGCAGCTGGTTCGGCGCCGTCGTTCGGCGACAGAAAAAGTTATCAGATGGATCCGCGCAATGTGCGTGAGGCGATTAAAGAGGCGCAGCTTGATGTGCAGGAGGGCGCGGATATGATCATGGTCAAGCCCGGGCTGCCGTATCTCGACGTGTTAAGGGCAGTTAAGGAGCGGGTGAACGTGCCGGTGGGTTCGTACTGCGTGAGCGGCGAGTACTCGATGATAAAGGCTGCTGCTCAAAACGGCTGGCTCGACGAGGAGCGCGTAGTCGGTGAGTCTGCTGTGTGCTTAGCACGCGCAGGCGCTGATATGATAGTCACTTACTTTGCACCCGAATTAGCTAAATGGATTCACGAGGGCAAAATTTAAATTAATTAGATTAAGAGTAAATTAAGAGGGCAAAATTTAAATTTGCAGAATTTAAAACACGTTTCGTTATATCGTAAATACAGGCCGCAGAAGTTCGGCGAGATAGCCGGTCAAGCTGCGGCTGTTGATATGCTTGTCAGTGCGCTGCAGAATGACAAGACCGGCCACGCGTATTTATTCTCAGGACCTCGGGGCTGCGGCAAGACCACGGCGGCAAGGCTGTTAGCAAAGTCTTTAAATTGCATGAACAGAGCCGAGAAAAGTTTTGAGCCGTGTGAAGTCTGTGAGAATTGCAAGGCTATTACTCAGGGCGAGAGCTTGGACGTAGTAGAGATCGACGGCGCGTCTAATAACTCAGTTGATGAAGCCCGTGAGCTGAAGAGCCAAGCAAATTTAGCGCCGTTTAATTCGCGTTATAAGATATATATAATAGATGAAGTTCACATGCTGTCGATTGCGGCGTTTAATGCGCTGCTGAAAATAATGGAAGAGCCGCCGGATTACGTCGTGTTTATTCTTGCTACGACCGAGCCGCATAAAGTCCCGGTCACTATACGCTCACGCTGTCAGCATATCCCGTTTCATAGAATTAATGTAAAAGATATATTTGCGCAGCTGAGCAAAATTTGTGATGCTGAGCATGAGAATATAGCAGCTGAGCCTGAAGCGTTATGGGAGATAGCGCGGCAGGCTGACGGCGGAATGCGCGACGCTTTGTCGATGCTTGAGCAGGTTATTAATAGCGCGCAGGGCGAAATTAATATTAAAAGCGTCGAAGCTGCGTTAGGCGCAGGCAGTCGGCCTGAGCTTGAAAAGTGGTTCGCTGAATTTATAAATCAAGATGCGAATTATTATTTAGATTTAAAAAATATTTTAGAGGCTTGCACGTCGCCCGAGCGCATATTTGAGGAATTATTTGCGATAGGCAAAAATTTATGGCTTGCGTCAATGCGGCCTGATATTATCGATGCGCTTGACGTGTCAGAGTTTGAGAATAAATTTCTGCGTGAGAATTTCAGAGCGTGGCGGCCTGAGAAATTAAAATTATTTTTGAACGCGGCGCTGCGCATGATGCGGCAGTCGCGCCTTGATTTAAATATAGATATATTAGCCGGCATGTTCGCGCTTGAGCTAGATAATATTATTAACCCGCCGCAAGCTAATTTATCTCAGCAAGTTATAGCGCAAGCTGCGCCGCAAAATTTTAATAATAATAATTTGCAAGCAAGTCAAGCTATAGCGTCTGCGCAGAATTTTAATAATAATAATTTGCCTGCAAGTCAAGCTATCGCGCCTGCTAATTTAAATCAGCAAGTTTTTAATCAGCAAGTTATAGCCCCAGCGAAAAATTTAAATAATAATAATAACGAAGCTGCGGGCTTTGACTGGCAGCCGTTAGATCAGGAGCTTGAGCAAAAGATTTTCAGCGCAGCGCATGATAAAAATTTTATTTTATATTGTCTGCTGCTTGACGCGGAATTTTTGAAGTTTGCAGATAAATTATTATTTAGATTTGAAAATTTATATTGCTATGAGACTGCCCGGGGCGATAGATATAAATTTTTAGCCGAGGCGATTATTAAAAGTCTTTGGCCGGATTGCCGCGCGTTATATTTTAATTGCAATGATTTATATTTTGAGTATAAATTTCTTGATGATAATGTGCCGGCTAAAGCTATTAGCGAAATTAAGCCCGAGTCGGCTGTAATTAGCGGCGGCGCTGACAAGGCAGTTAAAACTGAGGCTATTAATAATAGAAGAACTTTTGCTGATGAGATAGCTTATTTAATGGGCGGCGCTGTCGTGATGGTCAAGAGCGATGCGGCGGAGGCTGAAGCTGAGAGTGAAGCTGAAGCAGACGACGAGGAGAGCAGCGAGGATTTGAATTTAGAGAATGAAAATAATGACGGAGATGAATAAAGCATGAGGCCATTTGTGCATTTGCACGTGCATACTGAATATAGTTTGCTTGACGGCGCGATTAGAACTAAGGACTTAGCGGCGAAGGTCGCGGGCTGGAGCGAGGCTGAGCCGAATAACAAGGCCGTCGCTATGACTGATCACGGCGTAATGTACGGCATTGTAGAATTTTATGAAAATTGTCTGGCGCAGGGCGTCAAGCCTATATTGGGCTGTGAGACTTACGTTGACCCGGACGGCCATAATTCACGAGTTAAAAAAGGCAAGAATAATCATTTAATTTTATTAGCTGAAAACGAGGAAGGCTATCATAATATAGTTAAGATGATTTCGATTGCCAACACTGAGGGTTTTTATTATAAGCCAAGGATAGATCATGAGGTGTTAGCTAAGTATGCGAAGGGCGTTATCGCGTCGAGCGCATGCTTGGCCGGTGAGATTGCGCAGTTTATCTTAAGCGGCAGAGAGAAAGAAGCTCGGGACTGCGCATTGCTGTATCAGGATATTATGGGCAAGGGAAATTTTTATTTAGAGATTATGTCTAACACGCTGCCCCAGCAAGCGATAGTTAATAGAGCGTTAATAAAGATGTCCCGTGAGACTGGCATCCCGATTATAGCTACGGCTGATTCGCATTATTTAAATAAAGAAGATTTTGATTGGCACAAAATTTTATTGCGGATAAATACTCATGCTGATGATACAGATGATGCGTTTGGATTTTCGGCGAATGATTATTATTTAAAGTCGCCGGAGGAGATGAACGCATTATTTGCTGATGAAGTGCCGGAGGCTCTTGATAACACTGCCGAGATTGCGCAGCGCTGCAATGTTGAATTATTAAAGAAAGAGAAGCATTATATGCTGCCTGATATAGAGCTTGAGGCAGGCATGACGCCGGACAGTTATCTTGAGCAGCAGGCGCGGCTCGGCCTGAAGATGCGTTTAGGCACTGACACGCCGCCCAAAGAATATTTAGATAGATTAGAGTATGAGCTTGATGTTATAGTCAAGATGGGTTTCTCGGCATATTTTTTAATCGTCTCTGGAATTATAAAAGCGGCGAAAGAGCGCAGCATCCCCATAGGGCCAGGCCGCGGCTCGGCAGCTGGATCGTTAGTCGCGTGGAGCTTAAAGATAACTGAGCTTGACCCGTTGAGATATAATTTGCTGTTCGAAAGATTTTTAAATCCTGAAAGAATTAGTATGCCTGATATTGATACGGACGTGTCGGATAAAGGCCGTGAGCAGTTATTAAAATATATAACTGAGCGTTACGGCAGTGATAGAGTATCGCAGATAATAACGTTTGGCCGCATGAAGAGCAGGCAGGCCGTAAAGGACGTTGGCCGCGCAGCTGGAATTGAATATGCCTTGATGGACAAGACTGCGAAATTAATTCCGGCGGATGCTAAAAGCATTAAAGAGGCGTTAGAGCGCACGCCGGAGCTGAAAGAATTATATGATAATAATAGCG
Source organism: Synergistaceae bacterium (assembly GCA_017470785.1). Classification (GTDB taxonomy): domain Bacteria; phylum Synergistota; class Synergistia; order Synergistales; family Aminobacteriaceae; genus JAFUXM01. The sequence continues at coordinate 17,581 of JAFUXM010000226.1, read as the reverse complement.
TGATTAAAAATGTATTGCTGACGGCGGAGCATATCGAAGGGCTTGCGCGTCATGCGTCGCAGCACGCGGCCGGAGTTGTGATAACGCCCGTGCCTATCACTGACTTAGCGCCCATACGCAAAATTAAAGATGCTGGCTCTGGCGATAATGAGACTGCTCAGACTGTCACGCAATATACTATGGACGCTGTCGAGAAGGTCGGCTTAGTCAAGATGGATTTTCTGGGCTTAAGCACTTTATCTATACTTGAAGAGGCGTTAGAGAATATTAAATTAAATAACAAGCCCGTGCCGGACTTAAATAAAATCAGTTTTGAAGATCCAGCGACGTATAAAATCTTAAAAGAGGCTGACACATTAGGCGTGTTTCAGCTTGAGTCTGACGGCATTAGAAGTATGCTTAAGAAATTAAAGATAGATTGCTTTGAAGATTTAATTGCAGCGCTGGCGATGTACCGGCCCGGGCCTTTGAACACCGGCATGGTAGATCAGTATATTAAATGCAAACACGGCGAGGCCGAGCCCGAGTATCCGCATAAGATGCTTGAGGGCGTGCTTAAAGAGACTTATGGAGTAATTTTATATCAGGAGCAGGTCATGCAGTGCGCGTCGATCTTGGCCGGTTATACACTCGGTGAAGCAGATTTATTACGGCGTGCCATGGGCAAGAAGAAGCTTGAAGTTATGCAGAAACAGCGGTCAAAATTTTTAGAGGGCGCGGCCAAGAATAATATAGATGAGAAAAAGGCCGGCGAGATTTTTGACAGCATTGAGAAATTTGCGCAGTATGGATTTAATAAATCGCACAGTGCGGCCTATGCAGTCGTTACGTATGACACGGCTTATTTAAAGGCAAATTATAAAGCTGAATTTATGGCGGCTTATCTTTCAAGTCAGATGAAGTCTAAAAAAGAAGTGTTAGGGCATTACGTGCGTGAGGTTAGAAAGAGCGGACTTGATGTTTTACCGCCGGATATTAACTCGTCGATGGAGAGTTTTACGGCTGTAGGAAATGTAATTAGATTTGGCTTAGGCGCAGTGTCTCGAATGGGACACGGCGCAGTCGAGGCAATAGTTAATGCGCGGGCAGCCGGCGGTAAATTTAAATCGCTCTGGGACTTCGTGCAACGCATAGATATTAGTGTATTAAATAAATCTGCAATCGAGAATTTAATCAAGGCCGGTGCATTTGACGAGATATTAAATAATCGAGCCAGATTAATTAACGCGCTGCCCGGGCATATAGCAGCTGTGAATAATTTAAATAATAATAAAGAGCAGCTGTCGTTATTCGGTGAGGCCGAAGCGATAAGCGAGCCTGAAGTGCCGGAGCTTGATGATTATGATTCGCACACGCGTTTAGACTATGAGAAAGAAGTCACGGGCTTATATATCTCAGGCCATCCGTTTGAGATGTATGAAAATAAAATTGCCGGCTTTGCAAATTGCAAAATAAATGATTTAAATGCGTGGCGCATTGACAGCGGCGTTAAGGCTAAAGTCGGCGGAATTATATTAAGCGTCAGCGAGAAAATTACTAAAAAGGGCGACGCAATGGGAATTATGCTGCTTGAAGATTCTGAATCGAGCATAGGACTTGTCGCATTTCCCAGAACGTGGGCTGAGATTAAAGCAAAAGTCACGCCCGGCGCAGCGTGTATTATCACTGGTAAGCCCGACGAGCGCGAGCAGTTTATAGTTGAAGAGTTTAAATTATTAAGCGAGCTTGATGCGCAGGAGCCTAATATTATAAAAATTAATATTAATGCTGATATGTGCGGCGGCGGCGCAAGGAAATTAGCGCGGGCTTTGAGCGATTTTCGCAGCCGCGATGTGAGCAAAGGCGCGAATTTAATTTTAAATATTCACGAGAATAATAAAAATTATTGCGTGTATTTAAATAAATTAAAATTTGAATTTAGGCCGGAAGATATAGTTGATGCGCTTGCTAAGGCCACAGACAGAGAGGCCGTCCATGCTTGCTAATGTGCGCAGCGTCATAGACATAGCTATAGTCTCGATAATTATTTATAAAATATTATCGCTCATGGTCGGCACGCGAGCCGTGCAGCTGTTAAAGGGCGTATTATTTTTAATATTCTTTTCGCTCATGTCATCGCTGCTTGGCTTTAGATTATTGACTTGGCTTGTCGGGCAGTCGTTATTTGCGTTAAGCGTCGCAGTGCCGATAGTCTTCCAGCCGGAACTGCGCAAGATGCTTGAGGAGATCGGCAGCGGCAGCATGTGGCATCGTAAGATGCCGATTGACGAAGCTACGCAGCGCGTTAGACAAATCGCCGGCGCATTGAGCTATTTAAAAGCAAATAAGATCGGCGCGTTATTAGTATTTCAGCAGGAGACCGGCTTGGGCGAGTACTGGCACACGGCTATTAAGCTCGATGCAAACGTTACGCAGGAATTAATTATCTCGATTTTCTGGAAAAATAATCCGTTGCATGACGGCGCAGTGATACTTGATAAATACTCGTTAATAGCCGGAGGCTGTTATTTGCCTTTGGCTGATGCGCCGGAAATTTCAAGATGGTACGGCACGCGTCACAGGGCAGCATTAGGCATATCTGAAGTGTCAGACGCGTTGGTCTTTATAGTCTCTGAAGAGCGCGGCGATATTTCACTTGCTCACAAGGGCAAGCTGTCTAAAAATTTAAAAGATTTTCAGGTCGAGAGATTATTAATGCACTATTACGTAGGCGAACAGGAGAATAAGACTTTAAAGATGAGATTTAATAGTTTCTTAAAATTTTTTGGATATTCAAGTCAGGCCAAAAAGAAATTAAATAATAATAGTAATAGCGAGGAGAATAAATAGCATGAGCAGCAAGGGCAGCAAGAAAGGTTTTGATGATATATTGACGTCAACGCCTGCGCTATGGTTCATAGCAATATTATCGTCTATTATTATGTGGATGTACGTTACCGGCCGCGACGAGAGCAGTTATATAACGCGCAGGTTTTCATGCCAGCTTGAGTACAGATCGCTTGATCCGCAGGCTATGCTGCGCAATCGAGTTTCGGAAGTTGATATAGAGATACGCGGCCCTGAAGAGAGCATTATGCATTTAAATTATGACAATATAGTCTGCTGGATTGACGCTCGTAATTTAGTGCCGGGCAAGCGTTACACTCAGAACGTGAACGTGGCAGTGCCGCAGGATATAGACCTTGTGTCGTGCGTGCCGTCGCAGATAGTTTTAGATTTAGTGCGTCAAGTCGTTAGATTAATGCCCGTTGAGATAACTCTGCCGCAGAACATGCCCGACGGCCAATACTTAGAGGGCGTTGAAATTATCCCGAAAGAGGTCGGCATAAGAGGCTCTGAGTCTGACGTAGCTAAGGTCGGCGCTTTAAGAGCCGCCCCGACTTTTGAAGAGCTTTCAAGCGGCAAAGAGTTATTGCTGCCCGTAAAGTTCGTGCAGTCAGAGCCGTTTAATGACAGCGTGACGCTTGAGCCGAATCAAATAAGATTTAAGGGCAGCTTAGTGCGCGGCCTGCCTAAAAAGCGCGTGCCGGTGACTGTGAGGATAACAGGCCAGCCCGATATAGATCATGAAGTAAAGAGCGTATTGACTGATCCGGCGGAAGTGCAGATCGAGGGCGAACGCGCCGCGCTTGCCAAAGTCGAGACGGTCGAGGCCGAGACGGTGAATATATCTTTATTTGCAAAAGATAATACGTTGGTCGTGCCGTTAAAAGAGCCTGACGTCCCGGGCGTCGCGCTGACCGGCACTCAGACCGTCAGGATAACAGTGCAGCTCGGCGATGCCGCCGCCCGCAAGACGCTGACAAATATTCCGGTTGAGATTATTAATTCTGAAAATTTAAGCAAAGTAAATGACTTAATAAATAAAAATCCTGAGTTTGTGAGCGTGAATGTCGAGGGTCTGCCGTCCGTAATCGAGAATTTAACGCGTGAAAATTCCGGCATCAGAGCCTATGTTGACTTAGCTAATATATTTATCACTCCGGTGACGCTGCCTGTAACAGCCGAGATAAATAATGCGAGCGCTGACTTAAAGATCGTGCGGGTCGATCCGGCGGCCGTTACGATAAGCGTCAATGAGCCTGATAGTAGCATCGGCAGCATGTCAGAGCCTGAAGCGTTAAGCCTGAACGATGCAGAAAATTTAGACGGGTTAGGCAGCAAGAGCATTATTAGAGCGATTAATTCAAATTAATTTTAAAATAACAATCTCCCGTGTTCTTAAAGCAGCGCGGGAGATTTTTTTTATTATTTATAATTGCAGTCTTGTCTATGATTGCATAAATCGCAGCGATTAAATTTATTAAAATTAAAATTATTATTAATCACGCCGGCTATTGCCGTAATAGATTTGACTGGCGACATCATGCCGGATTTAGTCATGCTCAGGCCGATATATTTATTCGCATTTAACACATCTATAATATCCTGTGACACGCTCAAGCTCACATCGCCGTAGCCGGGGCTGAAACGCGGCGTTAATTTAAAATTTAAATTTTTTAAATTATCTTCGCAAGCTGCGCCGCTTTTAATATTTAAATTTTCTATAATTTCAGCCTCTAACTCGTCGCAGATTACATCCGCCATTACTGAAGCGCAGGCGTCGAGTATCAAGCCGTCAGCCATCGACCGGCTCTGCGTCTTTAAGATCTCACGGTCAGCCTCATGGCCAAGCGTCACTGCCATTAAGCAGCACTCATGTGAATTTTTTAATAAATTAGCAAGATGCTGGCTATTTAAATTTATTCCGGCTATGTTTAAAAAATTATTATCGCGCATGATACTAAACGTGCCGTAAATTTTTCGCGGCCTGATAATATTATTTAATAATTGAAAGCTTGCAGTTATGCTATTAATTAAATCTTTATCCGGCTCTTGCACGCGCATATAACGCAGTGCGTCGCGTATCATACCTTGAGTTATATTAATATTATTCATTTTATAAATTATAAATTAATAAATTATAAATTAAATTATTTTAAGCCTAGGGCTTTCTTAATGCTAATATCAAGATCGCAAGCAGAAGGCAAATTTACGCCCGAAATAAATCTTTCTGAAAAATCTTTTATCTTAAATCTATTCTCACGCACAAATTCAAGAGATCTTATATTGCCTTCCGGTACGTTTCCGCCTAATTCATAAGTATGAACCGTAATAATATCCGGTGCTTTGTCAGAGACAAGGGGAATATCACGGCCTATAATATCTTCAAATTTTCTATAAACAATTTCAGGCGCTATAAAGTAAAGGCCTGTCCTGACATATTCAGAACGAGAGTAAATTAAACTCTTGCGTATAAGCTGCGGGATAAGACGTTTATGGACGTTTGCCCAGTTCATTCCGTGCTCTGATTGCGGTATAACAATATTTTTCTTAATATTTTTATAAGCGTACCAGTTATCGCGGTAGTTATTAGTAATATCTATACTCTGAACTTCTACGCCCGTGTACTCTAAAAGCTCTGCGTCCTTTATTTTCGCAAGAACCCAGTCCATCGAGCAAGCTTGCCCCAGCTTTATTTCACGTCCTGAATGCATTCCGAGGGCGACTGCACAAGCTTCATGTCTTGTCCTGCGCTTGATATATTCCTGATACGTGTAAAAATTTAACTCTCCGAAAGCATCTTGTGCTATTCTTCTCAGCACTTTAAATTTATCGGCGTAAAGTCTGTTAGGGCATACTATGCAGTCTCCGAATGCCGTCGTGACGCTGCATGTACCATATACTATGCTCTTGTCATGATTAGTTTTAGAACATGGACTTGATATAAACGGACAAGCACCGATACGCCATAACGAACGGCATCCCCGCGTTGTATCGTTGGGCGCGTATCCAAATATCTCGACAATATCATTCTTTGGTCGTTCTATATTCATTGCGGCTTTCTTTTCTTTAAGTTAATTTTAAATTAAGCGAGCATTTTTTGAATGCAAAGGCCTGCGGCTCTTGCAAGCAGCGGCGGCACGGCGTTGCCTACCTGTTCATATTGCTCGGTCATGCTGCCCGTAAATTTATATTTATCAGGGAAGCTCTGTATTCTCGCTGCCTCTCTTACAGAGAGCGTACGCGCCTGATACGGATGAAAGAAACTTCCCCAGTGCGGGTCGCACTTTGTCATTATAGTCGAGCATAGGCCATTTGGATCAAGCCTGCCGTAACGTTTAGTATGGTCGCTGCGTCTGGCTCTCTTAAGGCCGGCAGGCAGCAAATCAAATGGAATGTCGCGCCAGCTCCCGCCGATGGGAATATATTTAAGCCTCTCTATATTAACAGCTGCTAAACGCGGACAATAATGTGACGTCACGCGCTCAGAGCCTTTGCGCAGCAAAGTTTGATATTCGCATTGAGCCTCGCTTGCATAAGCATACTCGCTTAATTTTTCCCCGGCCTGAATTTCCGGCAAGTCCCCTATAGCGTCCCATACATTAGTCTTAGGCTTTAATATAAAACGATCTAAAGGCATGAGATTATAGCAAAGTTCTTTCGATTGCGTGAAATTAGCGTTAGCATTTACGTAATACTCAGGCTCGGGAAAGATAATATCATTGCCGTAATCTCTTATGCCTATAAAGAACGTCCTGAAACGGAGCTGCGGCACTCCGTAGTGCCCGGCAAATAAAATACGGTGCTTAACTTTATATCCTAAAGCATTTAACATTTTATATATTTGCTCTACTACAGTTCCTTTCCCAAGCGACACAATTCCCGGTACATTTTCTATTAATACAGACTTAGGCCTTATTTCTTCGACAATTCGCATATATTCTTTAAACAAATGATTTCTGGGATCATCAAGCGAACGAACCGGCGCATTAACCGAAAAGCCTTGGCAAGGCGGCCCGCCCGCTATTAAGTCAATGTCGCCGTACCCTTTAATAAGCCCGTGAAGCATCTTCGCGTTAACGTCTCTAACGTCTCCTGTAATAATTTTAGTGTCAGGATTATTAAGTTTATAAGTCTCGGCAAAACGTTCAGATATTTCATTGGCCAAGACCGGTACAAATCCGGCCTGCCCTAAGCCGCAGGACAGCCCGCCCGCTCCCGAAAATAAGTCAATCATTGTACGCACTTGCATCTTTTAATCTTTATTCCCGCTCAAGCTCGCATATCACAGCCGAGCCTAAAATTAAAACTGCGCCTAAAATTCCAAAAGCCGTTAAGCGCTCGCCTAAGATAAGCGCAGCAAAAAATAAAGTCGTAACCGGGTCGATATAGCTTAACAGCGCGATAGTATGAGCTTGCAGGCCGTCCATTGAGCCGAAATAAAGCGTGTAGGCCAGTGCAGTGTTCACAACGCATATTACAGCCATTAAAATTAATGACTGCGCCGTCCATAAGTCATCAGCAAAGGCATTCGTGAAAATAATATACGGTATCATCGAGACCGCCGCGCCGATAAGCTGAATTATAGTCTTAATATCAGCGTCAATGCCTTTAATAAATTTATTTAAGATCACGACAAGCGCGTAGAAAAGTCCCGAGCCGAGGCCGTACAGCATTCCGGTCAAGCTGCTTTGATCCGGCAGGCCGGTCTCGATTACTCCAGAAATTAAAATCATGCCGATTAATGCGGCGATAAAGCATAAAATTTTTTTAAGCGTGAGCCGCTCGTGAAATAATACAGCCGACATGATTATCACGAACAGCGGCTCCATGTAGCAGCATAGTATCACCAGCGACACGGCCGCATATTTATAGCCCTCGAATAACAACAGCCAGTTCACGCCTAAAATAATTCCGGCTAAAAATAATAATAAAAAAGCTTTTAATTCAAGCGCAAAAATTTTTTTAATATTTTCGCCCTTAAGCTTCATAAATAAAATTAAAAATAACGCTCCGAAGACACTTCTATAAAATGAAATTGAAGCAGACGTAACAGTTAGAAATTTACGGTAAACGCCGAGCGTCCCGAAAATAAAAAGTGACGACAGCAGCATACCGTAGGACTTTAAAGAATTTTTGTCACGCATTTTAAAATTATTTATTTAAATTTATTTAAATCTCTTGCAGTAAAGAGCGCTGCGGATATTTTCGTCTATGCGGCGGGTTATATCGACTTGATTCATAGTATAAAGATGTATGCCGTCAACGCCGCGGGCTAATAAATCTAAAATCTGCTCGGTCGCGTAAGCTACGCCGGCGTCTCTAAGCGCCCATGAGTTATTTTTATAAGCATCTACAAATCTTTTAACACGCTCTGGTATAACTGCGCCGCACATCGAGGCCATGCGCTCAAGCTGCGACGCTGACGTGACGGGCATTATTCCGGCTGAGACCGGCTGCGTTATACCTAACGCTCTTACTTTATCAAGCCATTTAAAAAATATATCGTTATCAAAAAATAACTGCGTGATAATCTCGCTTACGCCCAAGCTGCACTTTGCTTTTAAATTATTTAAATCAGCGTCCAAGCTCACGGCCTCCGGATGCTTCTCAGGGTAGCCTGCCGCAAAGATATTAAAGCAGCCGGGCCGCTCGTTATTTATAAATTTTATAAGCTCTGAAGCATAATGAAATTCGCCTAAGTCGCTAGGGTCCTGCAAGTCGCCGCGCAGAGCCAAAATATTATTAATATTATTTGCTTTAAGCTCGTCTAAAATTTTTAAAATATTTTCGCGGCTGCTGCCGATGCAAGTTAAGTGAGCGACGCCCTGAATTTTATATTTATTCTGAATTGCCGCAGCGATCTCGATAGTGTTATCGCGGCTGCTGCCCCCAGCGCCGTAAGTCACGCTGATTAAGTCAGGATTTAAAGCCGCAAGCCCGTCAATAGCTGCGTACGTACTCGCCTTGCTTTGATTATACTTAGGCGGAAAAATTTCAAACGTGTAACTCGGTCTCGTCTCCATGTTTAATGCCCCCGTTTTAAAATTTAAATTTAATTTTAAAATTATAGCATTTCATGCTAAAATATATTTGCATCTATATAACACAAGCAAAGAGAGGCGAAGGTCGATGGAAGTACGTTTTGTTCAGCGCGGAACAGAAATTGACGGTAATCTTAGAAATTACATGGAGAACAAGATCACTAAGATGGAAAAGTTCTTCAGGAAAATTTTGAACTGTCAGATTGTCGTCAGCCACCACAAGGGAAATTACAACGTCGAGACGACCGCCAACGCGAACGGGGTTATCTTGAGAGCCGAGGAGAATGCAATGGAGCCCCGCAAGGCTTTCGATCAGTCGCTTAAAAATCTTGAGCGCCGCATCAAGCGTTATAATTCTTATCTCAAAGATAAGGGTCAGTCCCAGAACGATATGGACTTCTCGAACTTCTCGTTCAGTGTCGATGAGGCTGACGCTAATTCCAGCGCAGCAGCCAATGACATCAACATCGAGAAAGTAAAGAAAATCCCTGTGCTGCCCATGTCTCCGACTGAGGCAGTCATGCAGATGGAACTTGTTGGCCACTCATTCTTCATGTTCCAGAATGCCGAGACCGGCGACATCAATGTCGTGTATAAGCGTAAAGAGCGTGACTACGGACTGCTCGAGCCGCTGCATTAATATTTATTAATTTAAAATTTAAAATTAATTAATTAAAATTTTGCCGCCGTGAATTAACCGGCGGCGTTTTTATTTTTTAATTTTTAAATTAAAGCTCAACCCTAAAGCATGAGCCTTTGCCGTACTCGCTCTTGACTGAAATTTTGCCGCCGTGCGCCTCGACTGCTGCGCGGGCAATCGCAAGTCCTACACCCCGGCCGCCCGTCACTTTAGCCCGCGACTCATCAGCCCTGTAAAACCTGTCGAACACATGCGGCAAATCTTGCGCTGCAATCCCTGCTCCGGTATCTTCTACTTCTATAATAATTTTATTATTTAATTTAAATAATCGAGCCGTGACTTGGCCGCCGGCCTGCGTGTATCTTAAAGAATTAGACAGCAAATTATCTATCACGTGCCTAAATTTCTCAGGGTCTATATCTATAAAAATATTTTGCGTTATATCACGCGTTAATTTTATATTTGCTTTATTAAATAACGGCTCAAAAGAATTTAAAGTTAAATCTAAAAACTCGCTTAAATTTATTCGCTCAAGCTTTATATTTAATGCGTCGCCCTCGAGCCTTGTAAGTGACTCGACAGACTTAATTAAATTGCCAAGCCTTTCAAGCTCGTTTAAGCAAAGTTCTAAACGTTCGGGCGTTGCTGGGAACACGCCGTCGGCTATGGCCTCAAGCTGCGTCATCGATGCAGTGAGCGGCGTCTTTAACTCATGCGCTATGTCAGTCATTAATCGCTGCCTAAATTTTTCTTGAGATGCAAGCGACCGGCTCAAGTCCTCAACGCCGCGAGTTAAATCGTCCATCTCGATAATACCTGTCTCGTTAATTTTTGAATTTAAATTATAATTGCCATGGCTAATTTGCTTAGTGCGCTGCAGCGCAGTGATGACCGGCCGGCTTAATCCGCCTGCAACAAAGAAGCCCAGCCCGCACGCCGCCAGTATCATAATGAACCCGCCCGTGAGCATCCGCTTTAACATGTAATTTGCAAACGCCTGCTCAAACCGCGTCGACGGCATTCTATGCTCTATGATTAAAACGCCGATTAAATTATTATTTAACTTTAAATCTATATTAATTTTTTCGGTCTTGGCTGTTTTAACTTGCTGCGAATTATTATTATTTCTATGCCTTCTAAACGATGCCATAGGGCTTAACGTGAAGATATTTTGATTATTAGAATCATTTAATTTTATCGTCATGCCCATCCATTGAGGCGCTGGCCGTAATATATCGCTCACGCGCTGCTTGTCCCATCGCAAATCTTCACTGTACAAGTCAGTTAAACTCTCGGCCAAGGCATCAAAATTAGCTTGCCGCCGCTGCACTTGATACTCGTGAAAGCCGTTCACGCTCACCCACGCGCTCAAGGCCGGAATTAATATCCCGCTGATGAGCGCGAGCAGGACGTATAACGTTAATAAATGCGTTCGCAGCGAGTGGGATTTAAATTTATTAAGCATTAATCTTCAAGCCTATAGCCGAAGCCGTGAACTGTATTAATCCATCCGTTTTTATGCTCAGGGTCGGCGAGCTTGCGCCGCAGATTTTTAATGTAAGTATCGACTGTTCTATCGAAGCCGTCGTAGTCATCGCCGAGGGCAGCTTGAATGATCCCGTCGCGTGACCAAGTTTTAATGGGTTGAGACGCGAGCGCCGCAAAAACTAAAAATTCACTCTTAGTGACTTGAACCGGCACGCCGTCCTTTCTAATTTCAATCCGCGCTTTGTCAACCTCTATTCTGCCGCCGGCGCATTTAATAATATTATTATTTAAATTATTTTCGCCTGAGCTTAAACTTGAATCGCCCTGTCTCAGCTGCGCCCGTATCCTTGCCATAAGCACGCGCATACTGAACGGCTTAGCAACATAGTCATTAGCGCCGCTGTCAAGACCGTTGACTATATCCGCCTCGCTGCTTTTAGCTGTGAGCATTATAATCGGCACCTGCGAACTCTCGGCTCTAATAATTTTGCACACGTCAACGCCGCTCAGCTTCGGCAGCATTACATCAAGCACGATTAAATCCGGCTGCTGCTCCTGCCAGAGCTTTAATGCCTCTTGCCCGTCAAAGGCCGTCAGCGTATCATAGCCTGCCCGCTTTGCATACGCCTCGACTGCTTCAGATATAGACGGCTCATCTTCTACAATTAAAATTTTAAAATTTTTCATGATTTTTAATTTTAACATTAATTAAAATTTTAAAATTTTTTTAGTGAATGAAAATTTTTGTGAATGAAAAATTTTTAGTGAATGAAAATTTTTTATGAAGGAAAATTTTTTAACCGCGTCGCACGCATAACTTATAATCTCTTTTGAATTGTCCTGTTTTACTTATCTTTAACATTAACTTTCTAAATCCTCAATCAGCGCATCGATGCTGTCATAACGTTCTCCTGTTCCATTAGCTAACATTTTATCGCCCTCTTTAATTGCGGCTGCAGTTAGCTCATTAGGAAACTCTGCAAACTCAACTAAATTTTCAAGTATTCTAACGATAAATATCATTTTATCCTCGTCAATAAGATTTAGCAGATACGCTGCCCGCTCCCGAGCGTTCATTATTATCACCTTACCTTAATATAAAATGTTTAATTATCAATATATCATAAAAAATATTTTTTACTATTGATGCTATTTGGATAATAAATTTCTTTTATTACTAAATGAAGAAATTTTTTTGTAAATGAAAAATTTGCAGCTTAAAAATAAAAGGGGCTTCAAGCCCCTTTTTAATCTGTGATGTCAGTATGTACAACTGCGTACTCTAAAATCATGTTTATTAGTTCATTGCGTGAGCGGTTGCTCTTGATAGACAATTCCTCAAGAGCATTAGCCGTCTCGTTCCTGATGCGAACGGAAAAGATTTTATAACCATCTTCACCTTTTAAGTTCGATTTCTTCGGAATTTTAATAACAGCGCTTTCATTCACAATCCCTCACCTCGATTTTATTTTAGGTTTAGAACGTGAAAAATAATATGTTAAATAAATTTATCAAAATTAAAATAAATAATATATTTTAATAATTTTTAAAAATTTATGTTAAAAATTAAAACTTATGTTATAATTCAAAAATAAAAATCACGAAGGGAGTTATATCATGCTCACGAGCAAAATGATGTCGTTATTGGACAAAATACAAAGAGGTTTGAGTAATATTTCCAGCGGCGGATTGACACCTGCCTATGCCGGAGACTTCGATGCTTTTGCTGTTAGCTGCCGGACAAGTTGCAGCGGGGACTGTGAGGATAGCTGCAGAGGAAGTTGTGAGGAGAGTTGCTCTGGAAGTTGCTACGATTCGTGTTCTGGTGCCTGTAGAGACGGAACGGCATAAATTTATAGGATTTATTTAGGAGGAATAAACTATGAGTATATTAAGTGATTCTCTTATGGATAAGCTTTTGATGCTGCAGAAGCCGGCATATGCGCATGATGACGGGGATTTTGGTGCATATTACGCAGCGGCTGGCTGCGGAGATACATGTGCTGGGTCTTGCTCCGGCAGTTGCTCCGGTGACTGCGAGTATAGTTGTGCTGGCGACTGCGAAGGAAGTTGCTCCTATGAATGCGGAGATAGTTGTACTGGCGACTGCGAAGAGAATTGTACTGACAGTTGCGAAAGTACTTGTACAGAAGGCTGCGATGGTTGGGGTTAGAAATTAGCTATTTTCATTAGGGAGGCGCTGTCAAAGTGAATATTTTATCTGATGCTTTAATGGAAATTTTGTATAATTTTCAGAGGATTTCTTTTACTTACGCTGGTAACGCGGCAGGCATTTTAAATTACGCGGCATACGGTTGTAGAAATGCGTGCAGCGGCTCTTGCGAGGGATCATGCGACGGTTCTTGTGAGGACTCTTGCGACGGCGGCTGTGAGGGAGGTTGCGAAAGTGGTTGCCGTGGGTCATTTGGTTATGATTAATTTAATCTATTCTATCGTGTCATAATAGCCATAATATGAGGTAAATTGATGAAGAAAAAGCTCCGATTTTTACCGACAATTTGTGTTACACATAATTGTAATCTTGATTGCGTGTACTGCTACCAGAAACATGATACAAAAAGCAGAATGTCATTGAGCGTAGGCAAGGAGTGTTTTGATTATATTTTTAATAACATTCCGGACTATGCAACAGACGGCGTTGAATTAGGCTTCATTGGAGGAGAGCCGCTGCTTGAATTTGAACTGATTAAAAATTTGTATGAATATTCACATGAAAAATATTCGAATATAAAACAAATTTTTTACGCCACAACAAACGGCACAGTATTAACTGATGAGATGAAGGCGTGGATTACAGAGCATAGAGAAAGTTTTGTCCTTGGATTAAGCCTTGACGGCACTCGGGAATGTCATAATATCAACAGGAGCAACTCATTTGATAAGATTGACATAAATTTCTTTTTGAAAAACTGGCCAAATCAGGGCGTAAAGATGACAATTTCGGAGTATTCTTTGCCTCATCTGGCAGATAACATAAAATTTCTTCATTCGCTTGGCTTTAAAAATATTCGCGGAGTAAATCTTGCTGAGGGAGATTTTCACTGGGATGACGATAAATATATAAAATTTATCATACCTCAGCTCGCTGAGTTGGTAGATTTTTATCTTAAACATGAGAATTTGAATATAGATCAAATGTTTGATAAAAGAATTGAACACTGCGAGGCAAAAGAGCGGCAGAAGAAAAAATGGTGCGGCATTGGGACAGGCTGTCCTTTCTTTGATGTTGACGGTAAAAGATATCCTTGTTCTTTTATATCGCCAATGACGTTTCAGCCGGAAGATATTTCAAAGATACTCGCAACTAATTTTAGTAATGACGAGGCATTTGTCGATGATGAATGTTTTAATACATGCTATATTTATCCAATGTGTCCAACTTGTTCGGGCGCAAATTATAAGAAAAACGGGACATTTAAAGTCAGAGATAAAAGCCGCTGCAGGATACAAAAGCTTATAACTCTTTTTGTCGCGGATTTGCAGGCCAAGAAGATTGCTAAAAATCCTAAAATTTATGACGAAAAGACTCTTTATTATAAAATTGAAGCTATAAAAAATATTCGTTCGAAATTTTTGCACGAATTTAAAGATTATTTATCATAATTAATTTATATATATTATTATTTATATAAAACTTAAACGGCCTTATAAATTTTATAAAGCCGTTTTTTTTTCAGCTGAAAAATTTAAAATTTTAGGAATTAAAAAGTATGATGAGCAAAATTTTTTGAATTTTAAATTAAATCTGAAAGTATTATAATATTAAAAAATTTTTTTGTTGGAGTGAATTAAAAGAAATGAGCATGAGCATTAGTAAAATTGAAGAGCTTTTGGGCGGCGAAGCCAAGACGCTGCTTGAGCATAAGTGCGAGACTGTACCTGCGTCTATGCTGTCGCTGCCCGGTGCGGACTTTGTTGATCGTGTATGGAGCATATCGGACAGGCCGATACCGGTCTTGAGATCTTTGCAGACTTTATTTAATCACGGCAGGCTTGCTAACACAGGCTATATATCTATACTGCCGGTCGATCAGGGCGTTGAGCATTCAGGCGGCGCATCGTTCGGCCCGAACCCGCTGTATTTCGATCCTGAAAATATTATCAAGCTCGCAATGGAAGCCGGCTGCAACGCCGTCGCTACTACATTAGGCGTGCTTGGCGCAGTGGCAAGACGCTACGCTCATAAAATTCCGTTTGTACTTAAATTAAATCATAATGAATTATTAACGTATCCTAATCAGTTTGATCAGGTCTTATTCGCAGAGGTAGAGCAGGCTCGGGACATGGGAGCTGTTGCAGTCGGCGCGACTATCTACTTCGGCAGCAAAGAGTCAACCCGTCAGATTCAGGAAGTCTCGAAAGCATTTCATAAGGCTCACGAGATGGGCATGGCGACTATATTATGGTGCTATTTAAGAAACGGCGCGTTTAAGATTAAAGAGGGCGGCAAGACGATAGATTATCATTCGTCGGCTGACTTGACAGGTCAGGCCAATCACTTGGGCGTGACTATCGAGGCGGATATTATTAAGCAGAAGCAGCCTGAGAATAACGGCGGCTATAAGGCCATGGGCAGCGGCTACGGCAAGACGTCCAAAGAGATGTACGATAAATTAACGAGTGACAATCCCATTGACTTAACGCGCTATCAGGTCTTAAACTGCTACGCAGGCCGTGCAGGCTTAATTAACTCGGGCGGTGCATCGGGCGGATCGACTGACTTAGCTCAGGCAGTGCGTACAGCCGTAATTAATAAGCGCGCCGGCGGCATGGGATTAATCTTAGGCCGCAAAGCGTTTCAGCGTCCGATGAGCGAGGGCGTAGAGATTATTAACGCAGTGCAGGACGTCTATTTGTGCAAGGACGTCAGCATAGCTTAAATTAAAAATTAAAATGCAGGAGCGGGAGCAAGCTATAAAACTTGACGGCTTTATCGCCGACTTAGCGGCGTTACGGCTTGTCTCCCGCAGAACTGCAAAATTTTTAAATATAATCCCGCTCGCTGTAACTAAAAGCGATGCGTTAATCATAGCGGCTTCTGACCCTGAAGATGTGAGAATATCTCAGGAGCTTAGAGGCCGCGAATTAATTTTTGTGATTGCAGCCCGCGAGGACATCGCAAAAAATTTAGATAAAATATATGACTTTTATCAAGACGCGAAATTAACTTTTGACGCTGCACCCGCAAGTTTCATAGCCGACTTCTTGCTTGCTCAAGCTGTAAAATCCGGCGCGTCTGATCTTCATATCGAGAACGTTATTTTAAAATTTAAAAATTTAAATAATAATTTTAACTCGATTGTGCGCGTGCGCTTCAGGCTCGACGGCAAATTATATACTAAGTTTAATTACCCGTCAGAATTGCATTCGCAAGTAGCAAATATATTTAAGCTGCGCTGCAATATGAACATAGCTGAGAACCGGCTGCCGCAGGACGGTCATTTTATTATGCAGCTTGATAATAGGAATATAGATTTTCGAGTGAGTGCGTTTAACACGATGAGCGGCGCGAAGCTCACGGTCAGAATTTTAGATAATAATAACAAAAATATTGGGCTTGAAAATTTAGGGCTTGACGAGATAGATTTAAATATTATAAAAAAATTTTGTGAGCTGCCCTATGGCATATTATTAGCAGCCGGCCCGACCGGCAGCGGCAAGACCACGACGCTTTATTCCATGCTTCAGACGCTTAACACTCCGGATGTGAATATAATAACTGTAGAAGATCCGGTTGAATTTTTGCTGCCCGGAATTAATCAAGTGCAGATTAACGATAAAATCGGCTTGAGCTTTAATGCAGCGCTGCGAGCAGCATTGAGACAGGACCCTGATAAAATTATGGTCGGTGAGATACGCGACTCTGAGACCGCGCAGACTGCGATACGTGCAGCGCTGACCGGCCACTTAGTCATGTCGACTATACATACTAACGACGCTGCAGGCGCTGCCGTGAGATTTATCGAGATGGGATTACCGGCTTTTTTAGTCGCAGCGACTTTGACCGGCGTAATTTCACAAAGGCTTGTGAGGCTTTTATGTCCGCACTGCAAGCTTGAGTATGAGATAGATGATAAAACTTGCGAAGATTTAAATTTGCCGTTAAAGTCAAGAGCTTTTAAAGCAGTCGGCTGCGAGCATTGCGGCTATACGGGCTATAAGGGTCGCACGGGAATTTTTGAGATATTAATAATAGATGACGAACTGCGCGATATGATTTTGCGCGGTGCATCGAGCCGTGAGCTTAATGAAGTTGCAGTAGTTAAAAAAGGGATGCGCACGATTAGAGAGGCTGGCTTAAAGGCTGTATTAAACGGCGTAACGAGCCTCGAGGAAATCTTAAGCGTCACGATTTAAAATAATTATTTAAAATAATTTTTAAAATTTGTCAAAAATTGCTTGACGTACAATAAAAACGTGTTATACTTATTTCCGTTGCGCCGGAGTTAAGGCGCGATGAAGATTGCAGATTTAAAATTGAATACGGCGTATAAATAAAATAAATTAATTAACGAGTCAATGAGATATAAACTGAGAGTTTGATCCTGGCTCAGGATGAACGCTG
>JAFUXM010000225.1 GCA_017470785.1 Synergistaceae bacterium | reverse complement strand
TAAATTAACTTTAATTCCGACATTGGCAGCATCAGACTGCGTAGCCTCGGCAAATAACGGCAGCTCCGCGCGGCCTGAATAGAATATAAAGTCGATCTCAAGATTTTTGCCGTCTTTGTCAACAAAGCCGTCGCCGTTCGTATCTTTCCAACCGGCCTCAGCCAATAACTTCTCGGCTCTGTCAGGATCATAAGCATTCGGGTCTTTTAAGTCAGCAAAGCCGTAGTTCATCGAGGGCGGAATGAGCGGACCGCCTGCCGTGAACGTATCTTTTAATAAAACTTTGCAGTACGTCTCACGGTCAAGTGCGCTTAACAATGCCTCACGAACTTTTTTATCAGCTAAAGGTCTTCCGGCTGCAACGTTAAGACGGCCTAACACGTCTCTCAATGACGGAATCGCGCTGATATAAAACTTTGATTTGTCAGCAAAAAGTCCTAAATCACCGGCTGCGATATTAATCGCCATGTCGATCTCGCCTTTCTGAAGTGCCATAGCTCTCGTGTTAGGATCATCGATCGTGTGAACTTCGACATGCGCAAACGGAACTTCGCCGTCCCAGTAAAGTTCATTGCGGTCCATTTTCGCAAGCGCCTTAGTATAAGAATTTACTTTATACGGCCCTGTGCAGATAGGCCCGTCTTTAGCATAGTCGCGGTCAGTCACTGTGACGTCAATTATTATAAATAACGGGTCGCCAAGCACACCGGGCAGGGTCGGCATCGGCTTCTCAGTGCTGATCATAACTTTCTGGCCGTCAAACGTAATCTCTTTCGGCTCAAACATCGCGTGAGCTCTCGGCGCTTTGTCAAACGTACGCTGAATTGATTTAGCAGCAGCCTCGCCCGTGACTTTATTGCCGTTAGAGAACACTGCTCTGTCATCAATAACAAACGTCCAAGTCAGGTCGTCCTCACTTCTGCTCCACTCCTTGGCAAGCCACGGCACGGAGTTCATCTGGTCATCAAATTTTACTAAGCACTCGCCAAGGCCGTAGCGCATGACAACCCAGCCGAAGTAATTATCCGTCGGCTCGAGGCTGTCGGCAAAATTCGTCACGCCGAACTTAAACGTGTCCTTCTGCGCCGCAGCTGCACAGCTGCAAATAAGCGCAACAGCTAATAAAGCTAACAAAAACTTTTTCATACTGCAAAACTCTCCTTTTATAAATAAAATAAATTACTTTTATTTTTATATTTTTATTTACCTTTCCTGTCTGGGATCAAATACGTCTCTTAACGCGTCGCCCCAGAGATTAAATATCACGACAGTAACAAATATAGCAAGTCCCGGGAAGACCATGAGCCACGGCGCGGACTGGAACTGCTGGCGGCCTTCGTTTAACATCAATCCCCATTCGGGAGCGGGAGGCTGTGAGCCGAAGCCTAAGAACGAAAGTCCAGCAAGTTCCATCATCATCGCGCCGATATCAGAGGCTGCTGTGATTACCATTAACGGCAATATATTCGGCACTATGTGCGTCATTAAAATATGCAATGGCTTACCGCCGTTGACCCGCGCCGCTTCGACAAAGTCGCGCTCTTTGACCTGCAAGACCATGCTGCGTGATAATCTCGCGTATTTAGTCCAAGTGACTATAGTCAAGGCTATCATCGCGTTAATCATGCTGCCGCCTAATATTCCGGCTATAGCAATAGCTAAGATCATGCCCGGGAACGATATCATCATATCCGAAATTCGCATAATAATTATATCGACCCAGCCGCCGGCGTAGCCTGCTATGACGCCTAAGCCCGTGCCTACTACAAATATCATCGCAACTAAAATTAACACGCTGCTCAAAGACGACCTTGCGCCGTATAACACGCGGCTGAAGCAATCGCGGCCAAGCTTGTCAGTGCCGAATAGATGCTGGCTCGACGGCGCTTGAAACGCATCGCGCATTCTTGCCCTCAGCGGGTTATACTGCGTGAGCTGCGGCGCAAATACTGCTGCTAAAACTAATAACAAGACCAATAAAGTCGAGAACCTAAACGCCCTGTTATATCTCAGTCCATTAATAATCTTTTCCATTTTTTTAATAAATCCCTTAATTAAAAATTACCTGCCCTGCTTTTTCCTAAGCCTCGGGTCAAGCAGCGAGTACGAAACATCTACTACTAAATTAATTACCATGTACATCAAGGCGATCCATAAGACAATGCCTAATAAAAGCTGGAAGTCACGGTACGTAATCGCTTCAACAGCAAGATAACCCAGTCCAGGCCATGAGAACACCCGCTCGACGACAGCCGCGCCGCCTAACAAACTTCCGAACGAAAGACCTAAAAGCGTTATCAAAGGCAGCATTGCGTTAGGCAGAACTTCACGCCATAATATATAGCCCTCGCTCATGCCGCGTGCTCTCGCACCAGTTACATAATCCTGATTAAGCTCTTCGAGCACGGCAGCTCTGACCTGACGCGTATACTTCGCCGCCATGACGATGCCTAAAGTTAATGCAGGCAGAACTAAATTCGCCCAGCCCGTGCCTCCGATTATCGGCAGCCACCCCAGCTTCAAGCCAAATATAAATAACAGCATCAAGCCCATCCAGAAATTCGGAATAGAAATTCCCATGAAAGTTATCGAGCCAGTTAAATAATCAAACCAGCTGCCTTGCTTCACAGCTGAGTAAACGCCCAAGGGCAGCGACACAACAAGCATAAATAAAGTCGAGGCTACGGCTAATAACAAAGTCGTAGGCAATGACTTCTGCAGCTGCTCGATAACTGGCGCTTTGACCATGTACGAAAAGCCCAAGTCGCCGCTCAACGCCCGCTTCAGCCAGCTCAAATACTGGAAGATAAACGGCTGATCAAGACCCAACTCATGCTTCAGCGCGTCAATTTCAATCTGACTTACGACAATGTCTTCATTGCCCGCGATCATCTGCCTGACAGGATCGCCCGGCGAGAGCATAACAAGCGCAAACATAATAAAACTTATTCCCAGCAGGACTAAAGCAATCTGAATAAGCCTGTAAATAAATTTCTTAAAACTCATTTACTATTCACCAGAATCAACTCCAGTTTTAAATTTTTTAATTTAAAAATTTTAAATTATATTTAAATTTCACTGCATAGCCGGAGCGTCTTCTCTGTTAATAACATGAGCCAGAAAATAAAAAGCGCCAACTTTCGTGATTAAAACGAAAATTGGCGCATCCGTTATTCATACGCTCAAATCCCATACCGCAATTAATAATTATCCACGCACAACTCCTAAAGTTTTTACGCTTGCGGCCGTCAGACTTCGCAGGTCTGAACGGGGAACGAGAAAAGGCGTAAGTTTTCTGACTAACGTTATAAGCTTTAAAGCTTTGCGAAATTCTTTTATCTTCCCGAATTAAATTCAGTGACGGGCTTTCACCCATGCAAATTAAAATTTAAATTTTAATTTTGCTTCAAAGAACTTCTCACGTTTTACAGCGCCGGCTACGCAGGGAATTGCACCCTATTCCATCTAACGCACTAACCTAACTTTAAAATTTAAAGCCTTACGGTATCGCGCGACGCCTCTTCATTAAGTTTTATTTTACGAATAAAAATTTAGCACAAAGTTTATTGACTTGTCAATAAATAAAATTTATTAAATTTTGCTATAATGACTTTATAAAATATAAACTAAATGACGAGAGGTGATGAATTGCCTAAGCTCAATATACTTGAAATGATACAGGCTTCATGCTTAATGGACGACGTGTTTATGTCAGAGTGTCTAAAAGATATTAAGTGCGTCGAGCTGGTCTTAAGCATAATCTTAGAGCATGAAGTGAAAGTTGAACGGGTTCAAACGCAGGAAGTCATGAGAAGCTGGGGCCGTTCCGTCCGGCTTGATATTATAGGCTTTGAGAGTACAGCGCCGAATAATACTAACGAGCGTTATAATCTTGAAGTGCAAAGAAGCGACGAGGGCGCGGAGGTCAGACGGGCGCGGTATCATATCAGCATCATGGACACCAACAGCCTCGTGCCCGGCCAAGAGTTTAAAGAACTCGGCGACAATTATGTTATTTTTATAACAGAGAACGATGTCTTTAAACGCGGCCTGCCCCGTTACACTCTCGAGCGCGTGATCAAAGAGACCGGCGAGTTAGTCAACGACGGCACGCATATAATTTATATTAACGCCTCTATGCGTGACACTAATACGCCGCTTGGGAAATTAAGCCATGACTTTTTCTGCGTCAAGCCTGACGAATTTTGTTATCCTGTTTTGGCTGACAGAGTTCGTTATTTCAAAGAAGATAAGAGAGGGAGTGAGGAAATGAGCGGATTGTATAAAAGATTTATAGAGCCGCACCGCGAGGAAATTCTTGCAGAAGGCCGGGCAGAAGGCCGGGCAGAAGGCCGGGCAGAAGAGCGGCAAAATATTATTAACAACTTGATGAAAAATCGGGGCATGACCCAAGACGAAGCCATGCAGCTTATAGGCTTGTCTGGAGCAGTGTAACATGTTGATTGGCGACAAACTGATTAGAGGGTATCTCGAAGAAGTATTTGTAGAAGGCTTTAAAGAAACCCGTACCAAAGTTGTCGAGGAGACAGTGCAAGAGTTTCTTTCTAATATTGATAAAGCCTTAGAGGCCAGAAAGATGTCCCCTAAAGAAGCAGCTTCTATGAGGCAAAGACTTGCAAAATATCGGGAAGAAAGGCTCGCAAATGTTGATGAAATAGCGCATAAAGCCTTTTGCGAATACTTAGAGAAACGACTTCAGCAGCCTGATAGATTATATTGCTGAATTAAATTGCGGCCCTTTAGCTTATAGTTTAGCTAAAAGAGCCGCAAATTTTTTAAATTTTAAAATAAAATTAAATTAAATTTACCAGACTGCGACGCGGTCATCATGCGCTAAATACATTAAGTCACCGGGCTGCAAGTTATAGCATTTATGAAACTCGCTGAACTGCTGAAGCACTGCGTTGACACGCATATAATACAGCGCATGAACATCCGTCTTTAACAGCAAGTCCTGACGCTCGCGGGTCATAACTCCCTTCCAGCTGTTAGCAAACGCCCTGAAGAATTTATTATAATCAAAATTCTCATGCTTGGCCGCTATGCCCAGCATTGCCCTTACGCCGGCCATGTCCGCTATCGTCTCGGTCTGGACTAACGTGCCGTTATAATTTTTGCCGTCAACTTTAATATTATTTAAATAATTTATTAACTTATCAGCCCTTGCCTTGAAAGTCTTATAGTCCTGCTCGGTCCACCAGTCCTTAAGATTGCCGTCTTTGTCGAATTGAGCGCCTTTAGTGTCGAAAGCGTGCGACAGCTCATGACCTATCACACTGCCTATTCCGCCTAACTTCTCCTCATAGCTCATGTCCGGCCTATAAAAATCTCCGCCCAAAATTCCGCCTATAATTTGAATCTCATTATGCAGCGGATTATAATACGCGTTCACGACCGCTATATTGTCATCCCATTTGTCACGGTCAACTTGCGTATTTAATTTATCATAAAAATTATTCTTTAAATTAAATTCTGCTAAGCTTTCAATCGCTTCAAAATAATTTAAATTTTTAAAATTAAGGCTTGAATAGTCGTCCCATTTGTCAGGATAAGCAACTCTGGGCGTTATTGCCTCAAGCTTCTCGATAGCTTTGGCTTTGGTCTCATCGCTCAGCCAGTCTTCGTTTAACAGCATTTCTTTATAATATGCTATAGCATCTTTTATAATCTGCGTCACTTCAGCCTTGGTCTCCTGAGTGATATATTTTGCAGCGTAATTTTTAGATACAAGCGCAGGCAGGCAGCCATGCACGACGTCAGCTGCGGTCTCGTTGTCAGGCTTGCTCTGCTCTATTCCGTTACGCTCACGGCTTATGCGCTGCAGCTCACGGTAAGAACTCTCGTCAAGCCGCCCCATGTAATGCGACGCGATATTGCGAATTAAATATGCTTTTATATTATCTAAATTCTCAGCTTTATAAAGCTTATTCAAGCCCTCGAGCCATTTAATTTCCTGCAAATTCATTCTGTCGCTAAATACTTTATGCGAGACTAATATCTCATAGTACGGGAAAATAGGCGATAAAGTTTTTAAGTCCTCAAGCTTGATAGAATTAGCATAAAGTTTTTTAATCGCATCCGGCGAATGCCGCTCGTCCCGCGTCATCATGTACTGGGCTATATCGCTTTCAAATTTAAACGCATTATTAATTATATTCTTAGCCTGCGCCTCACTATAGCCAAGCAATTTAAGCATATATAAAGCTATCTGCTCGCTCTGCTTTTTGTCACGCGCTCCGTTAGCGCTCAGCTCTTTATATTCGGCTGCATCGCCTAAGCTTAAGCCCGTAGTCGAGATCTCAACGTTATAATATCTCGAGTCGCTGGTGTCTATTCCAAGGCCGAAATCAGCGATCATGCTGCCGTGCATCAAGCAATCATGCGACTTAAAATACGCGCTTAATTCATTAATATCTTTAATATTTTCAACTTGCACTAAATAAGACTTTATAGTCTTTAAATTATCTTCAAGGCTTGCGTTACGCTCGTCCCAGTCAAGCCATAACGCATATAAATCCTGCATTAACTCCGCGTCATGACCTTTAAGCTCTTTATCAGTCATCATGCTTCTAACGGCTAAATCGACCTTATCCTGCAATTCCATCAACGCTCCGTTCGAGACGCGGCCAGGCTTCAGCTTTGCATTAACAAGCCAGTCTTGATTAATATTTACGTAAAAATCTTCGCGCAAATCCGGCTTATAATTTGCGTCTTTAACGGCATTTAATATAATCGAGTTAAACCATTCGCGTTTTTCTTCAGCAAAGCCTGCACCAGCAAACGCGAACAAAACTAACAGCGCAGCTAAAAAACTTTTTAACATTCACAAAATCCTTTCTTATTTAATATATTTAAAATTAATTTTAATTTAATTTCTCCCGCGTGATCTCGGCAAACGCATCATGATTATGAATGCTCTCGCAGCTCGTGACTTCGATTTTATACCAAATAATTCTTGCGTCTTCATCAAGCTTTAATGCTAATTCACGCGCAGTATCTTCTACAAATCTTGGATTATTATACGCGTGTTCCGTCACAAATTTTTCGTCCGGCCGCTTTAATAAAGTATATAACGGCGACGATCCCGAGCTCTCGGCCATCTCAATTAATTCCTCGAACCAGACTAAGCCCTTAGTCCTGACTTTTAAATCAATTAACGCGCGTTGATTATGCGCTCCGCAGTCTGAAATCTCTTTCGAACATGGACATAAAGTCTGCACCGGCACTATAATTCCCGTCACAGCATCAAATTTGTTTAAATTTAAATCCAAGCTTGCTTCATAGCAGGCGTCATAGCTTATATAGCTCTCTATCCCGGTTACGGGCGCAGCCTTGCGAATAAAATATTTAAATTTAAAGCTTATAAACGCTCGGCTCGCGTTTAATTTTTCACATAAGCTTTTAGCTATATCTTTAAGCATCATGGGCGATAATCTCTCATGCGCTTTGCTCTCCAAAATCTCAATAAATCTGCTCATATGCGTGCCGCGAAATTCATGGGGCAAGTATACGCTCATCGTTACGCTTGCGATAGTACTCTGCGTGCCGTTCTCTTTATCCATTACTAAAACCGGAAAGCTTACGTTCTTTACGCCGACTTTATCAAGCGCAATATTACGCGCATCCTGCTCGCCTTGAATATCTCTCAGCTCTTTTAACTGCATGTCTCCATCACCGCCCTGTTATGCACAAATATTAGCTTATTATACATAAATTTTAATAAATTTAAATGCTGCTCAAGCTTTTTGGCTTATTAAAATAAAAAAATTGCCGGATGATTTTTTAATTTTTCATCCGGCAATTTTAATTTTTAATTTTATTATTTTTAAATTTTTATTTTAACGGTGCGTCGCAAAGAACTCATCGACGCTGTCCATAATTTCTTTGGGAAGCATCGTCTTTAATAAATATTTCTCAGGCTTGAAGCGCACGACTTCCATAATGCTGTGCTTATCACCCTTGGCCGTCAAGAACATTACGGGTATATTGCTCGTGTTGGGGTCTGACCGGATCATCTCCAAGACCTTCGGCCCGGTGACAACCGGCATCTCAAAGTCCAATAAAATTAAATCAACATG
>JAFUXM010000224.1 GCA_017470785.1 Synergistaceae bacterium | reverse complement strand
GCCCATCGCTCAAGCAATTCAGCAAGGCGCTTTGCTATTTCGGCCTGCATTACTGCGTGAACTCTGGGGATAATTGAATAGCTTTGTCCCTCGCAGTCTGCGCCTTTAAACTGCGTCTTTAAATTTAACTCAGTGCTTGATGTTATGCTTTCTATCTCGTAGAACTGCGAGCCGTCTATAGTGAACATATCACCGGCTTTTATCTCGGCTATAAGCCAGTCAGTCGAAACTCCTTTGACTATAGCCGCGCCGTTCTTAATGCTCACCCGCCCAGTCCTGTACCATTCTATATCTTTATATTCCAAAGCAATCGCCCCCTTCTTAATTTTTAGCTTCAATTTCGTCGAGTGATTTTTTTATGCTTATCTCAGCTAATTTATCTATCTGATACTGCAAAATTTCTTTATTCGACTGGATATAGCGCAGAATATCATCAACGCGTATATCCATTTCCGGCAGTGTCACACTCGCTGGGTCTTCCGAGAATATCGCCGTGACATTCTCAGCTTGGCCGATAGTTACGACTAAATCAAAATAATACTTAACCGCGTTAGAATTGCCCTGCCCTGGCATGAAGTCGCCTTTGTTGCCTGCACTGCAATAACCGTATAAGATTTCATCGTCCGTATCGGGGTCTTTAGCAAATAAGCCGATTTCGTTAAAGAAAAATCCCAAGTCGTAGCCTTCGTTAGTCAGTATTGTCTTTATAGTAGCCGTCCCGATTTGAGGCGGGGTAAATATGCCTCGTATCTCCATTTCTCTTATGGGATGCACTATGTCGGTCATAGCAGTAATTTTATTCATGAACGCGAGATAAGCCTCACGGTCTGTCTGTAAGTTAGGAATAGTCTCGTAGCCTTCTACTATTCCGTCACCGGCGACTGCACGGGTAAATTGCAGCTTTTTGCCCTGCAATGCCTTAGCAATAAGGCCGCGTCCGCCGTCGGTGAGTATCATATCGTTAAACTGCGCCATATTTCCACCTCTTATGTAAAAGTATTTATCAATTAAATCTTTTAGTAATTTAATGAACAGCGGGAGGCCGAAGTTCACGCCGTAATCGCTCGGTCTGTCCAACGTCCTTACTGTATAGAAATTAGACCTAAATAACCCTGCGCCGGAATATAAATTAACATTAGCCTGCGCCCCGTCATTTACAGCCGATTTAATATTTTGAATTTTTGAATTAAACAGACCTGTATTAAAACTCAAAAACAATTTTGAGTTATTATCGCTCGGCGGCACGGGCAGAATTTTATAATAAGGCGATATGAATACAGCCGCGCCGAAAAATATATTTTGCTGCGCCGCCTCATAGACTAAGTTCTCCCACTTCAGCAGCTCGGCATGAAAAGGCTTAAACTCCTTCATCCATAGCGCCATACGCTCGATTATATCTTCATTCCAGTCCTGCCACCGTAAATACTCGTGATTGTCTAACGTTAATTCAACGCCGAAGTAATGCGTCCTAATGTTGTACCATAGGCCGTCATTGCCTAAGAACGGGTCGCCGTCCGGCTTAGTCTCAACGTAATTGCCCTCGGCGTCTCTAAAATAAGTTTTGATTTTATGCTGTTCAGCGCCGATGCTGTTTAAATATAAATCTAAGCTCTTTTGCGTACCCTTAAGCTTTAATAAATGCGGCCAGTTTCTAATCTGTCTGCGTCTTAATATGCTGTCTTCACCGACTAACGGGCAGCCGGTTAAGGCTGCTAAATACGGCAGCTTATCGTCAGGGCAGGTATCAACATTAATTAATTCTGGGATTTCTTCAATCTTCTTTTCGATTACATCTACTTCGACATCAAGGGCGTTTACAAATTTTTCAAGATTATTATTGCCGCTGAAGTACAGCTGCGGTATGGCATCAGAAATTCGTCCCACTCATACCAGCCCCTTGTACTTTGAAACTAAAATCTATATC
>JAFUXM010000223.1 GCA_017470785.1 Synergistaceae bacterium | reverse complement strand
TTAATTTAATTTTAATTTTAATTTTTAATAAGGAGGCAGTTTCAAGATGTACGTAGGCAAGCACGGAAGAGTTCTGGGCATAGTTCTGGCCGGCGGCAAGGGTGAGCGTTTAATGCCGTTGACGCGCTACAGAGCTAAGCCCGCAGTGTATTTCGCGGCTAAGTATCGTATTATCGACTTCGCGCTGTCTAATTTAATCAACAGCGGAATTTACGCTGTGTATGTGTTAGTGCAGTTTAAGAGTCAGTCGCTGAACGAGCATATTGAGAAGGGCTGGCAGTTCGGCGGCGCGATGAGAGGCCGTGACTTTTTCGTAACGTTAGTGCCGGCGCAGATGTGGAGCGGCGAGCACTGGTTCCAAGGGACGGCTGACGCAGTGTTTCAGGCTTCGCATTTGATTTCGCGCTATCGCGCTGATCGCGTTTGCATATTTGCAGCAGATCATATTTACAAGATGGACGTAAATCAAATGCTTGAGTGGCACATGGCGCAGCACGCGGACGTGACCATAGCGGCAAATGTCGTGCCGGTTGAAGAGGCAAATCAATTCGGCTGCATTAAAACTGACGCTAACGGGCGCATAATTGAATTTATGGAGAAGCCGAAGAATCCGCCTGAAATTCCGGGTAAGCCGGGCTTTTGCTATGTCTCGATGGGCAATTATATTTTTGAGCGCAAAGTTTTGCAGGATGCGCTCGAGGCCGACGCCCAGCAGGAGACGAGCCATGACTTCGGCAAGAATATTATTCCGGACTTAGTTGCGCAGAACATGCGGGTATTCGCCTATGACTTCTCGACTAACGTGCTGCCGCATCCGACGGCAGAGGCTGAGTTAGTGCATCAGTGGCGCAACGATAAGCCCTATTGGCGCGATGTCGGAACGCTGCAGGCTTACTGGCAGGCTCATATGGAATTAATTAGCCACGAGTCAGAGATGACGCTTTATAATCCTATGTGGCCGATTAGAACGGTATCGTTCGGTGATCCGCCCTCGTACTGCTATCCTGACGGCGGCCATGATTGCAGCATTAATCAGGTCATGTTGTCTGAAGGCAGCAGGATATTCGGCGCAAGCGTCACGAGTTCGGTTCTGGCTCGTAATTGCTTGGTGCAGGCAGGCAGCGTTGTTGAAGAGAGCATTATCGGCCATGATGTAGTTATAGGCCGCAACTGCAGAATAAAGCGCGCGATAATCGACGGCCATAATATTATTCCGGACGGCACTGTCATAGGCGAAGATCCGGCAGAGGACGCGAAGAAGTATTACGTTGATCCTAAGTCCGGCCTTGTTGTAATGGGCGTGCCGAAGGTATTTTATCAGTCCGGCGAGTATCACGACGAAGAGACTATGTCCTGGGATACGTTAGGCTAAAAAATTTTAAAAATTTTATTTTATTTAAAGAGGAATTAAATAATGACCAAAATTAGATTAAAAAATAATTTTGGGACGTACGGAGCGCTTCTTGCGCTCCTTGCGTTCTTAATATTAATTAATATTAATATTATTCCGGCCGGAGCAGCGAGTATGCCGCAGGGCGTGCAGAGCTTCTCGCCGACTGGCAGCGTTGCCGACAATGTGAACTTTAGGCTTGTGTTTAGAAATCCAATGATAAATCGCCGCGATGCAGGCAAGGCTATAGACTTTGATGACGATAATTTCCCGTTGAGGTTTGAGCCGAGCATCGAGGGCGAGGGCAAGTGGGTCAACGAGCGCACGTTCACCGTGAGATTATTGTCGCCTTTAAAAATGGGCATGAGCTATAAGGCGGTATTAAAGGACGGTATGCGGGATAAGCGCGGCGGCAGGATTGGCTCAGGCAGCTTTAATTTTTATACTGAGGGCTTATCAGCGACTGACGTTAAAGCATTTATTGGCCGTGACGAGCGGGCGCACTTTAATTTAGGCTTTAACATGCGCGTTGACCCCAAGAGATTAAAAGGCTATCTGCGCGTGCTTGACGAAAATAATAACGAGCTTAGCTATAGCATCGAGGGCGCATTGCCGAGCAAGTCGGTGCAGCTGTCAGTGCCGTTAGCACGCAGCGCATCGCGGCGCAAGCTGACTGTTAAAATAGCGGCCGGAATGTCAGGTTCTGGTGAAGGCTCGGGCCTTGCAAGCGATTATACAGCAAGCGTAGTGTTAGATCCGGTGTTTTTATTCACGAGCGTAGAGGGCTACGACAATGTAATTAGACTTTATTTTAATTTTGAAGTCGATCCGGCGCAAGCCGAGAGTTTTATTAGCATTGAGCCTAAGACTAGTTATAATATCACGTCCGGCTGGATGAATAATATGTTATTTATCCGCAGCGATGGGTTTAAGCCGCGTGATAGATTTGTTGTCAGCATGAAGCGCGGGCTGCCCAGCAAGACTGGGCTTGTGCTGCGTGAGGACGTTAAACAAGCTGTAATAATGCCGGACTTAGAGTCGCAAGTTGAGCTTACGGCTTCAGGAACTTACATGACGGCTGTGAACGGCGGCCTTGTGCCTTTGGAGCTTGTTAATGTTAAAAAATTGCAAGTTGATTTATGGCGCTTATACGAAAATAATATCCCGTACGCAATTCGCGGCGAGTACAGCGAGTTCCCGAGGGATTTAGCGCGGCGAGTGTTCAGTCAAGAGCTTAATTTAGCGTTGCCGTTTAACGAGCGTGTTAACCGCAGTTTATCGCTTGAGGAGCTGGCTAAAACAGAGCGCGGATTATTTTTATTGACTGTTCGAGATGCTGAGAAGGGCTACTGGAGCGAGGCCGAGCAGATTATTAATTTAAGCGATTTAGGCGCAGTATGCCGCGTTTGGAACGACGGATTATTAGTCTGGGTGAACACGCTCACGTCAGTGAAGCCGGTCGAAGGCGCAGCTGTGAAGATTTATTCAAGCTCAAATCAGGTCTTGGCCGAGGGCAAGACTGATAAGCAAGGCTTATTTATATATGATAATAAAGCCGAGTGGGGCGTTGATGAAAATTTGCAGCCGGCTGTCGCTGTTGTATCGCACGGTGAGGACTTAACGTATGTGCAGCTTAACAGAGATTTATTGAGCCGTGAGACGTTTGATACGGCTGGGCGGCCATGGCTGAAGTCCGGCTATGACGCAATGATATTTGCGCCGCGCGATATTTACAGAACCGGCGAGGACGTTAATTTTAAGGCAGTCGTAAGAAATTATGATATGACGCTGCCGGATGCTATGCCTGTATTATTTATAGTTCGAGATACGTTAGGCCGCAAGGTCACGCAGGCGAGCGTTAAATTAAACGAGCTGGGCAGCGCGTTATATAATATTAAGCTTCCGGCGAATGCTTTAACGGGCTTATGGAGCGTGCAGCTTGCAGTGCCGGGCAAAGAAGATAAGCCCATTGCTGAGATGAGCTTTCACGTTGAGGACTTTGCACCGCCGCGCATTGAAGTCAAAGTTGATTCCCAGAATGAATATTTAGCTCAAGGCTCTGAGTTCAAGGCTGATGTTTACGCTAAGTGGCTGTTCGGAGTTGACGGCGCAGGCTTGAAGTATAAGACTTCGTGGGTAGCGAGGGCGGCACGCTTTGAGCCTAAGAATGCTAAATGGCGCGGATTTAATTTCGGTGATCCTGAGCGCAAATTTGCAGGTCTTGATGATACGCTTAGCGAAGGTGAGCTTGACGCAAAGGGCCGCGCTGCTGCAAGCTTAAAGCTTGATGACGCATGGGAAGCCGAGACTTTAATTAACGTCACGCTGAGAGCTGAGGTCATGGAGGACGGCGGCCGCTGGATAACAAATTCTGTTACTAAACCGTACTGGCCTTCGCCGTATTTGCTTGGCATAGCAGCCGTAAATGATAATTTCGCGGTGAGGCGCGACGCTGAGTTTAAAGTCGCTGCCGTAGCACCGGACGAGAGCGCAGCTGATGTCGGCGAGCTTAAAGCCGAATTATATCGCGTTAAATGGAATTATAATATGGTAGAAGTTGACGGCCATAGACGCTGGCAGAGCAGCGAGGAGCTGTTAAAGGTCACTGACAAGACTTTCACGCTTAGAAACGGCATAGGCAATGTTAAGTTCAGACCTGAAGAGTGGGGCGATTACTTAGTCAGAGTATCTGACGAGGATGACTTAGCAAGAGCCGTGTATAGATTTTACGCGACTGATCCCAGATATGCAGGCCGCTCAGGCTCAGGCTTGCTTGACAGAATAGAGATCGAGCTTGATAAAGAATTTTATAAGCCCGGCGAGACTGCAAATATAAAAATTAAATCGCCGTTTGAGGGCTTATTATTGCTTAATGTCGAGAGTTCTAAATTGCTTGAGCGCAAAGTTCAGACTGTGAGCTCCGGCGAGACTGTGATTAATATTAAAGTCAGCAAAGAGATGACGCCTAACGCGTGGGTCAGTGCGTGGCTGATACGGCCTGTTACGGCTGATGATGCCGGCGCATGGGGCGCTCATAGGGCAATCGGCCTTGCGAACTTGAAATTAGATCTCGCTGAGTACAAGCTTGATGTAAATTTAAACGCTGATGCAAAGACTGAACCGGCTGGCAAATTTGACGTTGAGCTTGAGCTGAGGGATGATGACGGCAAGCCGGTCAAGAACGCTGATATTGCTATAGCACTTGTCGATGATTCTGTATTGAATTTAACCGGCTATAAGACGCCTGATTTATTAAATCATTTCTTTGGAGTTAAAGAATTAAGCTCACGCGGCTATGATATTTATGATTTATTAATACCGGTTGAGTCTAAAGCAAATGAGATTTTGCATCCGGCCGGCGGTATGGCTATGGCTGCGCTGGCTGCCAATCCCAATGCTCAGAGATTTAAAATTTTAAGCTTATTTAACGGCAATTTAAAGGCTGATAATAGCGGCGTAATTAAGACGCAGCTTGACTTGCCGGAATTTGCAGGCCGCGGAAGATTGTTTATAGTTGCGGCAGCTGAAAATAAATTCGGCAAGGCTGAGCAGCAAGTGCAAATTGCCCGCAGCATAGTCACTGAGGCGAGTATGCCGAGATTTGCAGCACCGGATGATAATTTCACCGCGCCTATCACTATATTTAATAATTCTGAGCAAGCGCGCGAAGTGAATATTAAACTTGAAACTCAGGGCGGTTTAAAGCTTGATGAGAGCGAGCGGACGTTTAATATTAAGGCTAATAGTTCGGCAAAGTGGGACGTTGAAGTCAACGCAGTGCGCGATGAAAATTTAAGCGTGTTTAAAGTTATCACGTCATGGAATGAGGACGGCGAAGATAAAGAGTTTGAGCAGGAGATCGAGCTGCCGCTCAGGACGCCGTGGCCGAACGTCACGCTGTCGGGCTTCGGAGTATTTGAAGAGGGCGCCGGCGATAATAATATTAATATTCCGGTTGATGAGTTTGTCGGGGAGATAAGCGGCAAATTAACGCTTGCAGATACTCCGGCTGTTGACGTTACGAAGGCTGCGAATTATTTATTAAATTACCCGTACGGCTGCCTCGAGCAGACTATTTCAAGCGCGTAGCCGTTCTTAATTTTGCCGGATGCAATAAGCGAGATCGATCCGGATTTAATTAATGCCGATGCAGTGAGCGTGAAGACGCAAAGCGCGTTGAGCCGCATTCAGGCCTTGCAGCTTTACGACGGGTCGTTTGCGATGTGGCCCGGCGTGCAAATCGGCAATAACTGGGCGAGCGTCTATGCAGCGCATTTCTTAATCGAGGCGCG
>JAFUXM010000222.1 GCA_017470785.1 Synergistaceae bacterium | reverse complement strand
AGCCTTTATTTTATGGAATTTATGATAACATATAGAGTTATATGGAGTTATATATGGTGGGCGATACTGGGTTCGAACCAGTGACCTCTTCCGTGTGAAGGAAGCGCTGCTACCACTGAGCTAATCGCCCTGAACTAAATAAAAAATTGGTGGCGGCAACTGGAGTCGAACCGGTGACACCGCGGGTATGAACCGCGTGCTCTAGCCATCTGAGCTATGCCGCCAACAATAACTTTACAACTGGTGGCGGGGACAGGATTTGAACCTATGACCTTCGGGTTATGAGCCCGACGAGCTTCCAGACTGCTCCACCCCGCGATTTTATTTATGGTGCCGGGCGCGGGACTTGAACCCGCACGGACTTTACGCCCCCGGGATTTTAAGTCCCGTGTGTCTGCCATTCCACCAGCCCGGCTTACTTGATTTATTATAGCATTAATTTTTTGTACGTCAATTTTTATTTTTAAAATTTATTTAAAAAATTTTACTGCCGAGCTAAACATGCTTGCGCCGCCCATATTTTCACCGGCGTTCTTATATAATCCTTTAAACACCCGCTCGGCATGCCCCATGCGGCCTAAAATTCTTCCGTCGGGTGACGTGATGCACTCAATAGCAGCGATAGACCCATTGGGATTATCATTCACGTCCATAGCTGCGCTGCCATTCATATCAACGTACTGCGCAGCTATCTGCCCGTTCAGCGCTAATTTATTTAAAAGCTCGCAGCCGCATATAAATCTGCCCTCGCCGTGCGAAATTGGCATTATGCTTACATCCCCGATATTAAAATCACTCAGCCACGGCGAAGCGTTATTTATTACTTTGCTTCTGATTAATTTTGCCTGATGGCGGCCGATTATGTTAAACGTTAAGCTTGCCGAGTTTTCATTAAGCTCATCGCTCTCGACTATGCGGCCAAATGGCAGCAAGCCGGTCTTAATTAAAGCCTGAAAACCGTTGCAGATGCCGCAAATTAAGCCTTGCCGATCGTCTAAAAGTCTTTGCACGGCCTCGCGTATAACAGGGCTGCGCAGGAATATAGCTATAAACTTCCCTGAACCGTCCGGCTCGTCGCCGTTGGAGAAGCCGCCTGGCAAAAATAAAGCCTGCGAATTATTTAATTTAGCTGCAAATTCTCTTGCTGAAGCCTGCATTAACTCCGGCGTTAAAGTCTTAATTACAAATATCTCCGCCTCACCGCCGGCCTCAGTCACTGACTTTGCAGATTCATACTCGCAGTTCGTCCCGGGAAAGACCGGAATTAAAAATCTCGGCCTTGAAAATTTTATTACCGGCCTCGCCGCCTTTATCTTTAAGCTGCCTGCAAATTTAACTTGCTCTTTAACTTCTTTAACTTCTTTAATTTTAACCGGAAATATTTTCTCTAAGACATTCTCGTAAATCTCTTCAAGCTCGGCCAGCTTTAAACTTTCATCTTGATATACCAGCTCAGGCGCTTTGATAACATGTCCAAGCTCAACGCAATTTATATTTTTAAATAACTCAAGCTCTGCATCATCCTCAAGCTCTAAAATAAAGCTCCCTCGGTCATTGCCGAATAAATTTAAATCTAAATCTTTATTAAACTCAAAGCCTAAATTATTGCCGAGGCACATCTTAAAGACCATCGCTGCGATACCGCCGAATACAGGCGTTGCAGCCGCTAAAATTTTATGCTCCGAATTTAATTTATTTATAAATCTTAATAACGCAAGCATAGAATTTTTATCCGGAATTTTATTGTTATATTCAGGCCTTAATAAAACTACCCGCGAATTTTCACGCTTAAATTCAGGCGAAATTACATTATCTGAGTTGCTTAAAGACACAGCGAACGAAATTAACGTCGGCGGGACATCAAGAATTTGATTATTTAAATTAAATGAGCCGCTCATCGAGTCCTTGCCGCCGATTGCAGCGATGCCTAAATCAAGCTGGGCGTCAAGTGCACCTAATAATGCCGCCGCAGGCAAGCCCCAGCGTTCCGGCTTGTCGTCAACTCTTCCAAAATATTCCTGAAAACTCAGCCAGCATTTGCTCAAATCAGCGCCCGCAGCTGCTAACTTGCTTATAGACTCTATTACTGCCAGATACGCGCCGTCATACGGTGACTTGGATGATATAAACGGGTCAAAACCCCATGCCATGAGTGAACAAATATTAGTGTTAGAATTTAGAACCGGTAGCTTTGCGGCCATGACTTGAGCAGGTGTACGCTGTCTCACTCCGCCGAACGGAATTAACACAGAATTAGCGCCGACGCTCGAGTCAAATCGCTCAGCAAGGCCGCGTTTAGAGCAAACATTTAAATCTGCTAATACTTCTCTTAATTTAGCGCTAAAATTCTTAACTTCTTCAGGCTTATTATCTATCTCTTTAATATCATTTATTTTAATATTTACATGTCTAACTGCACCGCTGCTCGAGATAAATTCACGCGATAAATTCAATATCTCCTTGTTCCGCCAAGTCATTACTACTCTATTATCACCCGTGACTTCAGCGACTAAGCTTGCGTCTAAATCTTCGCTTAAAGCTAAATTAACAGCTAAATCCAAATCATTTTTGTCAATTACAACGGCCATGCGCTCCTGCGACTCGCTTATCGCAATTTCAGTGCCGTCAAGCCCTGAATATTTTAACGGCACTGCGTCGAGATTGATTTTCAGGCCGTCGGCAAGCTCGCCTATCGCAACAGAGACGCCGCCTGCTCCAAAGTCATTGCAGCGCTTTATTAATCGCGAAAATTCAGGATTTCTAAATAATCGCTGTAATTTACGCTCCATCGGCGCGTTGCCCTTCTGCACTTCCGCGCCGCAGGTCTCTAACGAACTTAAATTATGCGCCCTTGATGAGCCTGTTGCACCGCCGCAGCCGTCCCTGCCGGTCTTGCCGCCGATTAATAGCACTAAGTCGCCTGGTTTAGGCACTTCGCGCCTCACGTTGCGCTCCGGCACTGCAGCTATCACCGCACCGACCTCCATGCGTTTGGCCGCGTAATTCTCATGATAAATCTCATCGACTATCCCAGTTGGAATGCCTATTTGATTGCCGTACGAGCTGTAGCCCTCGGCGGCCTTTATAGTGATAGTGCGCTGGGGCAGCTTGCCGCTTAAAGTCTTATCTAACGGCGTTCTGGGGTCTGCCGCGCCGGTCAATCTCATGGCTTGATAGACGTAGCCGCGGCCTGACAACGGGTCGCGTATTGCGCCGCCGATGCAGGTCGCTGCGCCGCCGAACGGCTCTATCTCAGTCGGATGATTATGCGTCTCGTTCTTAAATAACAACAACCACGGCTCGTTATTGACCTCAATCCTTACAGTGCAGGCGTTTATCTCGTCGCTCTCGTCTAAGTCCTTAAGCAAGCCGCGTGCTTTCAATGCCTTTGCGCCTATCGTCGCCATATCCATTAAAGTTATGGGCTTATCATCGCGCTTTAACTCACGCCTTAAAGCTAAATATCTGTTATAAGCCGCGCTCACGCGCTCATCGCTGCATTCAAAATTATCAAGCTGGGTCATGAAAGTCGTGTGTCTACAATGATCCGACCAGTACGTGTCTAACACTTTCAGCTCAGTCATGCTCGGGTTGCGATGCTCAGATTTAAAATAATCACGGCAGCAAATTAAATCATCTAAATTCATTGCAAGGCCATAATCTTTAATTAATTTTTCAAGCGCATTATCATCCAAATTTATGAAATTATTTAATATTTTAACGTCACCGGCTGCCGGAGCGTCAAGGCTCAAGCTTTCAGAAATTTTATTTAATTCAGCCTCACAGCACTCCACCGGATTTATCAAGTGCTGTTTAATTAAATTAAACTCTTCATCTGAAATTTCGCCGTAAAATAAATAAATTCTCGCTGTGCGCACATTCGGCCTATCACAGTCCAACAATAAGGCTATGCACTGGCTCGCGGCGTCAGCACGCTGGTCAAACTGCCCGGGCAGATACTCAACGCCTAAAATTCTATCTGCCTTAGCATCAAGACCTTCTACTATAATATCAATGCACGGATCAGCAAATACAGCGTGTTTACAGCGCTCCAAATCAGCGGCTTTAACATCTTCTATATCATAACGCTCTAAAATTCTTACATTCTCTAAATTTTTAATATTCAATAAATTTCTAAGCTCGTCTAACAGCGCCTCGGCCTGCTGCCTGAAGCCATCACGCCTTTCAACATACACTCTATCAATCATTTCAATCATCATCAACCTTTAATTTTTAAAATTTTAAAATTTT
>JAFUXM010000020.1 GCA_017470785.1 Synergistaceae bacterium | reverse complement strand
TTCTAAATTAAAATTATAAAATTAAATTTATAATTTATCTTTTCTTGCCTTCAGGCTTGGCCAAGTACCACTCAATCAAAAATCCTGTCGCAACGAACATTGAGCTCCATGTACCGGCGATAATGCCGATTAACCTTGCATAACTGAAAGCCTGCAGCACCGGCCGGTGTATAACTGGGCTGAATCTCAAATGAAGAATAAATAATTTTTAATTCTTATTTGCCCTAACGGTTTCGTGCTTTATAAAGATTTTGTTATCGCTGCGTTAGTCAAGACAGGCGCAAAAAATTAAATTTAAAACGCCCCGCAAGTTTAAATTTTTAAGCTCTGCAGGGCGTTAATTCTAAATTAAAATTATAAAATTAAACTTTTTCGGAAAGGTGTATAATATACTTATGAAAACGATAGAACAAATAAAAAATTATCAGATGAAAAATTTCAAAGTATGTTTGGCGTTAAACATTTTTTCTCATGCTGGACAAATTAAATCAACAGTTTATAGATAGCCATAAAAATGGAGGACGGCCGCCTAAAATTAACGTATTGAATCGTTTATGTATTTTTTTTGCCTATTACAAAAATTATCGAACGTTATTTTACATTTAACCTCGGCAGGAGCGGCGAAAATATCTCTGCGTGCCTCAACGGCGTTTATCCGCGCCTCGCGTAATGACATCTCAGGATATATGCCGTCGTGTTTACGCTTTTCTTTGCCGTCTTGAAATGCGCGGACAATAAAATATTTTTGCCCGTTCGGCCTTATCTCGACAACAAGTCCGCGTCCAACTGATATACAATATTTTTTATCTTTAGGCTTAGCCTGCTTTATTATTAACTCGCTTAACATCTAACTTTACACTCCTAAACCGTATGCCTGAAATAATTCTTAACATTGGCCTACAGTTTAGCATATGGTTTTATGTTTTGTAGAATTTTCGAAACTCTTCGAAAGTATAAAATAAAAAACGCCCGTTTTCAGGGCGTTTTAAGAGTTTTTATTGAAAATTTTTTAAAAGCTTTTTAAAGAACTGGTGGGCCTACCTGGACTCGAACCAGGAACCTTCCGGTTATGAGCCGGTGGCTCTAACCACTTGAGCTATAGGCCCGTTAAAACACTCGTATATTTTAATCGCTCTTGTCAAAAAACGCAAGAGACTTTTTCAAAAAATTTTAAATTTAATTTAAGTTTATTTAAGTTTAAGTATGTTAAAATTTTGTTTATTTAATTTTAAATTTTCACAAAGGGGCAGGTAAAGATGATTGATATTGCGATACTGGGCTGCGGCACGGTCGGCGGCGGCGTGGCCGAGCTGCTTGAGACAAATTGTGAGCAGGTCAAGGCCGCTGCAGGCGATGAAGTCCGCGTGAAATATATTTTGGACATACGGGACTTTAAAGGGACTAAGTATGAAAATTTAGTTGTGAATGATATTAATATAATAGTAAACGATCCTGATATTAAAATAATCTGCGAGACGATGGGCGGCAAAGAGCCTGCGTGTTCGTATTCTAAGTTAGCGTTGGAACACGGCATAAGCGTATGCACGTCCAATAAAGAGCTTGTTGACTTTTATGGTGCTGAACTGAGCGAGATTGCTAAAAAAAATAATTGCAGCTATTTATTCGAGGCAAGCGTCGGCGGAGGCACGCCGTTACTTAGAACTTTAAAGACGCTGCGCCATGAAAAGATAGATAAAGTCATGGGAATTTTAAACGGCACGTGCAATTATATATTAACTAAAATGAAGTATGAAAATATGGAGCTTGCGGATGCGTTAAAGATAGCTCAGGATAAGGGCTACGCCGAGCGCAATCCGGACGCTGATATTTTAGGCTATGACACTGCGAGAAAGATCGCAATTTTAGCTTCGCTCGTGTCAGGCAAAAGAGTGCATTACGAGAGCGTGAAGTGCGAGGGCATCACTAAGATCGATAAATTGGATTTTAAATACGCTGAGATGCTTAACGCAAATATTAAATTGCTCGGAGTTTATAATCAGGGCTATGAAGTTATAGTTGCGCCGTTCTTAATCCCGAATTCTAACGCGTTGTACGGCGTGAACGAGGCTTATAACGCAATTTTATTTCACGGCAATATGTTAAGCGACGCTATGATCTACGGCAGCGGCGCCGGAAGATACCCGACGGCAAGCGCAGTCGTCTCGGATGTTGTAGAGCTTGCTCATAATTTAAATAAATTTATTTATAACGGCCTGAGCTTAGAGTTAAATAATGATATTAAAGCCGAGCGCAAATTTAAATTTTTAGTGAGAGCTGCAGGTCAAGACGCGTTAAGCGCATTTGGCAATAATATTACAGAGCTTGAGAGCATTAATAGTCAGTGCGCATTTATAACTGAAGCTATGACCGGCGCAGAATTTGACGCTAAGGCCGCAGGGCTTGATATTAAAAATAAAATTAGAATTTTAGAGGCTATATAAATATGAAGAAGGTTGTGAAGTTCGGCGGAAGTTCGCTGGCTGATTCTAAGCAGTTTAAGAAAGTCAAAGATATTATTACGGCAGACGAGGCACGGGTGTACGTCGTGCCGTCAGCCCCGGGCAAACGTTCCGGCAGCGACGCTAAAGTCACGGATTTATTATATAAATGCTTTAATTTAGCTTTAAGCTCAAAAAATTTTGACGAAGCATTTAATGAAATTAAATCGCGTTATGAAGAGATTATAAGCGGCTTGCAGCTTGATTTAAATCTTGATAATGAATTTGAGAAGATACGCGGTAAGTTATTAAACGAGCCTGAGAAAGATTACACGGCCTCAAGAGGCGAATATTTAAACGCGATAATCTTAGCTAATTATTTAAATTATGAATTTGTCGATGCGGCGAGCGTGATATTCTTTGATGAGGCAGGAAATTTAGACGAGACTAAGACTTGCAGCGCATTTAAATCAAAGCTTGAGAGCAAAATAGTTGTGCCGGGCTTTTACGGGGCAATGCCCGACGGCAAAATTAAAACGTTCTCGCGCGGCGGCTCTGACATTACAGGTTCTATAGTTGCCAGCGCGTGCGGCGCGACGGTCTATGAGAACTGGACGGACGTATCAGGAATGCTTATGGCCGATCCGCATATTATAGACAAGCCGGCTGAGATTAAGAATATAACTTACCGTGAGCTGCGCGAGCTTGCCTACATGGGCGCGACCGTGCTGCATGAGGATTCTGTATTTCCGGTCAAGAAGGCCGGCATCCCGATTAATATTAAAAATACTAATAGACCCGATGACGAGGGCACGTGGATAGTTGAGAACACGGCCAGACGTTCTAACTATACTATAACCGGAATTACCGGCAAGAAAGATTTTTGCTCGATTGTGATAGCAAAAGACTTAATGCACAGTGAAGTAGGATTTTTCAGAAAGGTCGTGCAGGCTTTCGAAGAAAATAACATCCCGATTGAGCATATGCCTTCAGGGATTGACACTATGACAGTGATAGTCAGTGAGGCGAAGTTTGTCGAGAAAGAGCAGACTATATTGCGGCGTATTGCGCAGCTTGTTGAGCCTGACACGCTCGAGGTCGAGGCAGGCCTTGCATTAATCGCAGTGGTCGGACGCGGCATGAAGTCCCAGACCGGCACCGCCGCAAAAATATTT
>JAFUXM010000221.1 GCA_017470785.1 Synergistaceae bacterium | reverse complement strand
GACCGGATCATCTCCAAGACATTCGGACCGGTGACAACAGGCATCTCAAAGTCCAATAAAATTAAATCAACATGATTTTTAGCCAGTATAGTAATCGCGTTCATGCCCGAGTTCGCGACCAAAATTTTATATCTTGACGATAATAAACTCTTCATTGAGCGCAGGGCGGTCGGGTCGTCGTCAACTATTAATATGCTCTTAAATTCTTTTAATTTATCGACGGCCTCGCTCTCTTTCTCTAAGCGCTTTAACAAAGCCTGAACGTCAACCGGCCTGATGTAAGTCTGCGCGACGTAGCCGGCGTTCTTGCCTATTACAGTGTCGATCTCGTCCTGCGTGCCGATGACAAACAGCCTTATGCCCTTGTCCTCGACCATATCTCTTATATATCCCAAGACGTCTATCATTAAATTATCCTCGCCCTGCAGATATAAAATAAATATTCGCGGAATGTCTTCTTTAGGGGCAGCGACGCCGCCGCCCGCTAAGTCAGCTCCGGCATCAGGCGAAAATCCTTCTTGGCTTAACAGCGCCGCAACCTCCGGATCTTCTTCCTGCGGCGCAGCATTGTCCGGCTCGGCTGTTGTCTCCGTAAGATAAGTGGAAATGGCAGTAACGTCCGGCTTAACTGTTATAACCTCATAGCTCTCGGCTTTGAGTTTATTTATTATGCCGGTCGATATAAAACTGCTCTTCTCCGTGATAAATAAGACCTTGCTCATCTGGCCCTTATTCTCCTTGCTTCTTTTTATTTTAAAATTTTTTTATTTTAAATTAAATTTTCTTAATATTTTATCAGATTATTATTAATTTATTAAATTTATTTTAACAACTCGTCGAGGGCTGCCCAGTCCGCCGCAGTGACGCAGTCCTTAATCTTTTTAAATCTCTCTTTCTCGTCAGCCGGTATCCTGTAATTTTTAATGTCTTCCATCATGCCGTCAATGTTATCAAGATCAAAATTCGCGGCCATGTCGCGCAGCATCACGTAAAATTCTTTAAGCTCGTCAAGCGGTATCTCCGGCAGCGACATATCCTCTTCATCATTATTGCCAAAGACTTCCGCCAGCACTTTCTTATAGCCTCTGTACTGAGATAATAACGCCGGTGTCTTGGCCTCGATCTCGGCAATATCATTCTTGTCGCCGCAGGCCTCTAAATATTTCGCATCTTCAGACAGCTTCAGTGCGCCGACCAACCGCGCCGAACTCTTTAACGCGTGAACTAAGACAGTATAATTCTTAATGTCCTTCTCACGTTCAAAGCGCTCTATATCATTGGCTTTTTGATCTAACGTATCATAGAAAATCTGCAGAGCCTGCACAAAAGTCTCTTCAACGCCGCAGTTAGTCACGGCAGCATCGTAATCAATACCAGGGATATTCGCGTACGTCGATGACGGCTCTTCAGGCTCTTCATCTGCTTCATCTACTGTATCTGCTGCTATTATAGCTTCAGGCGCTTTTGCCGCTTTGCTTGCCTCAGCCTCTTTAGCGCGGCGAGCCTGTAATTTCTTCTCGTCCTCGGGGTCAGCAGGCTGAATTTTATCTGCAGGCAAATACTCAAGCAATATCTGCTCAAGTCTCACCGTGTCGACCGGCTTAGATAAATAGTCATTAAAGCCCTGATCTATATAGAATTGCCTTGCGCCTAACACCGCGTTTGCAGTCAGAGCTACAACCGGCGTCCTTGCGTTCAGGCTGTCAGTCAGGCTGCGCATGTTGTGAAACGCTTCGACGCCGTCCATACCGGGCATCCGGTGATCAAGAAATACCATGTCATAGTGATTCATTCTTACAAGCTGCAGCATCTCAACACCGCTCGACGCCGTATCGATTTTAATTTTAGTCTTCTTTAACAGATTAGAGAACACTAATAAATTCACGTCGGTATCGTCAACTACTAAGACCTTTGCATCCGGCGCTTGGAACGCCTCGTGATAGTGCGAGCTGTGAGCCGCCGCCGTCGAGAACGCCCGCTTATAATCGCCTATCGCTTCCCACTTGATAACCGGCTGCTTCAGATCAAATGAGAACGTCGAGCCTTTTTGAAACACGCTCTCGACCTTCAAGTCAGAGTCCATTAAAATTAATAAATTTTTAACGATAGTCAAGCCTAAGCCTGAGCCGTCGGACTGGAATTTGCGCGATGCTTGGACGTGTTCGAAAGGCTGGAAGATTAAATCCATGTCCTCGCTGCGGATGCCTATGCCCGTGTCAGAGACCGAACACTTTAATAATATATTATGCTCGTCCAGCTTCTCGTACGTGATAGACAGCGACACAGAGCCGCGCTCGGTGAACTTCACTGCATTATTTAAAATATTTAAAACAACTTGCTTGATGTGATACTCGTCGCCCTCCAAAATTCTTGGGATGCCTTTGTCAACATTTACTTCAAAGTTTAAAGATTTCTTGCGCGCCTGCTCAGCTGCGATATTCACCATGTCGTTTAACAGCGAACTTAAGTCATAGCGCACCGGCGCGATTTCCATTTTGTTATCCTGAATTTTCGAGAAGTCCAATATATCATTTAATATTCCAAGCAGTGCGCGGCCGGCGCGTTGAATAGACAATGCGTACTCGGCTATCTCGGGCCGTTCTTCCTCACGTAATATCATTTCGTTCATGCCTAAGATAGAATTCATAGGCGTGCGTATCTCGTGAGACATATTATCTAAGAAAGTGCTTTTAGCTTCGTTGGCTGCATTAGCTTCTGTGATTGCCTTATCAAGTTTTATCTGCTGATGCCTGTACGCGTAAGTAAAGATCATGCAGATTAAGCCTAATATAACTGCAACTAAGAACAAAGGCACTAAGAACCCTGCGCTGCCTATTGAAACTTTAGCTATTGCATCTGGATAGCGAAACGCGAAATAAATATTTGCGCCGTAGGCAGCGACTTCCATTACGAGCATGATAACAGCTTCCCACGTGTCGATTATGAACAGCGGCGTGCAGGTAATGGCCATGATAAACAACGTAGGCACTCCGCCGGTCATGCCGCCCTCTAAGAAAAATAAAGCCGACAGCCCGAATATAAATCCTCCGACAACTAAGCAATGAGCGTAAGAATTTAATCTCGACGTGTCGCGCACGGTCATGTCCTCATAGACCCGCCAGAATAAAATCATGCAGCCCGCGCATAATAAAAAATAAACTGCAGCCGGGGCAAAGTCAAACTGATACGCCCTGACTGCTCCAGTGACGCACATAAAGAACGCCGCAACTAACGTGAAAGCATAGTAGCATAATGCCGTCACGTTCTTACCTGTCCTATCCCATTCTAAAAGAAGTTCACGCATAATATTCATAGTGAATAAATCATATCATAAAATAAAATTTATTTTAAAATTTTTGTAAAAATTTATTTAAATTTCTATCGTGTTATACTGTAGCAAAATGAATTTAATTTAAAATTAAAATTTAAAATAAAGGATCGGTTAAGTCCCGTGGGAATTAATAATTATATTTTTGAGACAGAGATCGCGGTTGTATTTTTGAATATAGTTCTGTGCGTGTATCTTAGAATGATATACTCGGGCTCTGGTTCGACTATCAGGCCGAGCTTCGTAAATTATTGCTACACGGCGGCGGCCAGCAGCATTATTGAATTAATTTACTCGGTCGTGCTCGGCGACAGCGCGGAATATTTAAGCATACGATGCGTGTTTGCAGCGTTAAATCAAATCGGACTGAACTGCGTTTACTTTATGTTCATGCGTTATATCGCGTCGTTTGTGCCGGCTAACGCAAATTTTGCGCCGAGTAAATTCGTCGCGCTTTATACATCCAGCAAATTTAATAAACGGATGC
Organism: Synergistaceae bacterium; assembly: GCA_017470785.1. GTDB lineage: Bacteria > Synergistota > Synergistia > Synergistales > Aminobacteriaceae > JAFUXM01. Next base: position 8,900 of record JAFUXM010000221.1, on the reverse strand, counting down.
GCTACGCTCAGAATTTAATTCTGGGATCGTTCTTTTATTTCCAGCTCGTGAGTTTATTTTTAAAGACGAATTATTTCGTGAGCGGCAATGAAATTTTAACCGGCAGCATGAACTGCTTTTTAAGTTATGCCTATATGCTCTTATGGACAGCTTGGACGTGGCTTGAGATATTTTTATGCCGCAAGAATTTAACTAAGGGCCAGTGGCTCGGGCTCATCGCTAATTTAATAATCGCGTGGGCGCTTATGCTCTCGCAGCTTAAATATTTTAGAGATATTAATATTACGGTCGTTATAATATCAGTAGATCTTTATGTATATTTCTTCTTGCTTGAGACGCCGGCGTATAAAGAACTTGAGAAGACGCTTGACAGGCTTAAGCGGGTTAAAGCTCTTGCTGATGAAGCTAACGAGATTGCAATTAAGGCTGACGAGGCCAAGGGCGAGTTCTTGGCTAACATGTCTCACGAGATACGCACGCCTCTTACAACTATAATGGGCATGGACGAGATGATTTTACGCAAGTACGACGAGGGGCCGATTTACGAGTACGCCAGCGACATCCGCAGCGCAGGCAATACACTTCTTCATATTATAAATGATATATTAGATTTCTCTAAAATCGAGTCCGGCCAGCTTGAGCTGTCGCCTAAGAATTATGATTTAGGCCGCGTGTTAAAAGATGTCGAGAATATGATTAGAATACGCGCAAATCAAAAGGGACTTGAATTTATTACGCAGATAGACGAGCAGCTGCCTAATGACTTATTCGGCGATAACGTGCGCGTGCATCAGATTATGGTGAATATATTAAATAACGGCGTTAAATATACGCGGCACGGCAGCGTAAAATTTGCGCTCACCGGCGAGCGCGGCGACGATCCGTCGTTAATAGTGCTGCATATAACTATCACTGACACGGGCATCGGCATTCACGCTGAAGATATTCCAAAATTATTTCAGTCGTTTAGCCGCATAGATTTAAAAGAGACGCATAATATCGAGGGCACCGGGTTAGGTCTTGCGATAACCGGCAGGTTAATCGAGATGATGGGCGGCACGGTGGAAGTTAATTCAACTTACGGCATGGGCTCAACGTTCCATGTCGTGCTGCCTCAGCGCATAGTAGGCCACAGGACGTTAAAGAATTACGAGAGCGAGAATTCGCATTCTAAAAAGCAGGTGCGCCGGAGCTTCACTGCGCCTGACGCAAAAATTTTAGTCGTCGATGATAACGACATGAACAGAATAGTATTAAGGGCTTTAATGAAAGAGACGAAAGTTCATGTTGACGATGTCGAGAGCGGCGCTGACTGCCTGAGAAAGGCCAGCGAAATTAAATATGATGTAATTTTAATGGACTACATGATGCCGCGGATGGACGGCAAGGAGACGTTAGCAAAGCTAAGAGCTCTTGAGAATGCCGCGAGCCGTGACACTAAAGTTATAGTCTGCACGGCCAATGCGATAGTCGGCGTCAAGGCCGAGATGCTTAACGCCGGCTTCGATGATTTCTTAAGCAAGCCGGTCAACGGCGTCGAGCTTGAAGAATTATTAATGAAATATATTCCGGCTGAGAAGCAGCAGGAGCGTTTGATCACGACCGGAGGCAAGAAATAAATGCGCGTGACTTACGGCTATAACGTATGGATAGAGGTCCTGACCCTGCCGTATTTGTTCGTACTCGTGATATTTCTGTATTTGAGATATGCGACTAAGTCTGAAGTAAACACAAGATTTAGAACGCTCAGCGCATCGACGTTTTTAGCCGCATTGCTTGAAGTTGGCTCGACTTTGTTGATTGACGGTTGGGGGCATCGGCAAATTTTGAACTTGGCAATACGAACTGTTTATTACGCAGTCGTTAATTTAAATGCGTATCACTTGATGCAGTACGTAGCAGCCTATGTCGGACTGGACAAGCATCGGCAATGGGGATTTATACACAGATTATTATTTATACTCAGCTTATTCATGCTGCTATTTAATTTAGTGCCTGGTATGCATGGCTTTTTCTTTGGAATATCGCCTGAGGGCGGGCTTGAGAAAGGGCCGTATAACGTGCTGTGCAGGTCTATCTTTGTGCTGTATTTCTTGGCCGTTGCGTTCATAATGCAGCTCACGCATAAGCAAGCGTATCAAGAAAAGTCGCAGTATCTTGTAATGAATATTCTGGGTATAGTTTTAATTGCATCGTTTGTAGTGCAGTATATGTTCCTGCCTTCACTGTTAATAACTTATGCAGTGGCGGCGGCCTTATTATTTATAATATTCTTTTATTACGAGGCGCCGAGGTATCGGCAGATGTCGCTGGCGGAGAAAGAACTTGAGGAAGCGCGGCTGCAGGCTGAGAGATCGACCCGTCAGACTAATGCAGCGAATAGAGCAAAGAGCGATTTTCTTGCTAATACGTCTCACGAGATCCGTACGCCTATGAATGCAATTTTGGGCATGAACGAGATGATCTTAAACGAGAGCCGTGACAGCGAGGTTCGGCAGGCCGCAATGGATATTAGATACGCCGGCAATCATTTATTATCGATTATTAATAATATACTTGATATTTCTAAAATAGAATCAGGCAAGATGGAGATATTCAACATGGACTATCATTTATGGCAGCTGTTAAAAGATGTCGAAGAGTCCGTGTTTGAGAGCATGGAAGAAAAGCATTTAAAGTTTATAGTAGATATAGATAAAAATTTGCCGGAGCATTTATACGGCGATCAGGATCATATCAGGCAGATACTGACTAACTTGCTTGATAACGCGATTAAATATACTGAGCATGGTTCGATTGCGATGCGGGTATCCGGCGGCCTTGAGGAACGCAGTGACGGCGAGAAGCGCGTGAATTTAAAATTTATAGTTGAAGATACCGGCTTAGGCATTAGAGAGCAGGACTTAAAGAGATTATTCCAGTCTTTCCAGCGCGTGAACTTGACTGAGACGCAGAATATACAAGGCGCTGGTCTTGGCCTGACGCTGATTAGATATTTGCTTGAGCTGATGGGCGGCAAAATTGAGGTCGCAAGCGAGTACGGCAAGGGTACTGTCTTTACTGTTTATTTAATTCAGCAACTGGCAAAAGACGGCTTTCACGGCACGATTAAAGAATATGAGGCTATGGGGACGGCAAAGATATTTAGTCAGGAGAATAATAATTCAGGTGAGACTTTAATTTTCACGCCTGAAGATCACGATTACGAAGGGCCGTTCACGTGTCCCGAGGCTGAGATTTTAATTGTCGATGATACGCCGGTGAATTTAGTCGTAGCTAAGGGAATGCTTAATACGACTTTGGCCAAGATCGATACGGCGGAGTCAGGCTTTGAGTGCTTAGAGAAATTAAAAAATAAAAATTATAATATAGTATTTTTGGATCACAGGATGCCGGAGATGGACGGTATCGAGACGCTGAAACGCGCCAGAGAAATTAAAAATGATGCAGTTTATGTTGCGCTGACTGCGAACTCTGGCGCTTCGCTGCGCGATGAATATGTAAATAAATACGGCTTTGATGACTATGTGCCTAAGCCGATTAAGTCGAAGGCGCTGCATAAAATTTTATGGAGATATTTGCCTGCAAATTTAAAAGAACGGGGGGTGGGGTAGAAGCTTGGGATAGTTAATTATTAAATTAATATATATTAAATAAGAAGAAGTTTGTGATTTTAAAATTTTCGAGAATGAACGGAGCAGTGAGGATATAGATAATATTAATAAGCTTTGGAATTTAAATGCTGAGGTGCAGCGGGCTTTGACGGTCTTTATAAATTTTAAGATTAAAAAGGTCAGGCTGTCGAAGATGCTTGTGCGCGCTATGCATTTGGATATAGATTTTAATAATAATAATTTAGAGATTGAGCTTGAGCACTGGCAGGAGCTTTGCCATCCTGAAGATCATGAGGCTTTGATTAAGCTTAATAACGCTATAAATAATAAAGATTTAAATTTAATCGCGCTTGACCGAAGGTTATACTGCGGCGACGGCGTCTATCGCGAGTTTTGCCTTGACGCCGTTATCATCCGCAATGAGCTTACGGGGCAGGCCGATTTTTTAATCGGCGTTGAGACTGGTCTTAGCGTTAATAAAAAATTAAATTTAAATAATAATATGCAAGTTTTAGAGGCAGTGCAGGCTTTAAAGTTAATAGAATTATTGGAGCATAGCTATAAAATCTCTGAGCTTGAAGAAATTAAAAATTTAAAGCGCAGCTTATTAAAGTTAAATTATTTAATTAAGATTGAGCATAAGGGCGGAAAAATTTTAATCGGAGCGGCTGGTCTTGAGGGCAGCGGCCGGTCGAGCCTTGTGCAGGGCATGAATTTTAATTTGCTCAAGCTTGATGAAAATAATTTAGAAATATTAGACGAGTGCGATTTAGTGTTTTATTTAATTCCGGTTCGGGGCATATTAAAATATGAAGATAAAGCTTTGCTTGAGGCAATAAGCAATTATGGCGTTAAGATAATTATATTAATGACGCATTGTGATATAGAGCGTACTGAAACTCAAGCCGGCGAAGTGATTTGCTCACGGCTTGACAAGCTGAAAATAAATTTAAATTATTTAATTAATAAACTAAACTTGCCTGTAATTCCCATTTCGTCAAGATTAAAAATAAATTTTGATGTTTTAAATAAATTTTTTGAGCTTGATGCTAAGGCTTTAAGAATGGCTAAGGCTTTGAAGCTTGTTGAACATGCGGCTAATATTGCAAATAGCATTGAGTTAAAGCCGAGCAAAATTTTTAGCTTAGGCCATGGCCATATGCACTCGCAGCTTGACGAGGACGCAAAGATTTTAAGCGAAGCCCGGGAAGTTTTAAGCAGCAGTTATGACATGCTTAAAAATTTTGACTTGAAATTAAATAATTTTAGTAATTTTAATTTAAATATTTTTAGTGAGGATAATAATAATTCCGGGTCGCTGGTTGCGTCGCTTGTGCAGTCGATGCACGAAGAGAAATTACGCGTAAGATTTATGGATGTTATAAGCAATAAACGCGCTGTGATTTTAGGCGAGGATTATAACGAGGCTTTAAAGCTTATATCGCGGCTTGAGCATAATGCAGAATTAATTTATAACGCGAATAAATTTAACGCAAGCGAGTTTAAAATTATAAATTATGATTTAAAGAAATTTGAGCTGTTAATCGCGCCGTCTGATGAGTTTATATATAATCAGGAATTTTTGAAGTTTATAAATAATAACTGGCGCATGTGCTTTGCAAAATATACGCCGGTGATTAATCTTGATTTGCTGCGGCTTGAAAGCTCGCTGAGCGGACTTGAGCGTATGCCGTATTTTAAAGCATTAACAGCTGCAAATAGATTTGTGATAGCAAGCTCGGGCGGCGGCTTCTTTGATGATAGGCTCAGCGATTTATTCACGAAAGTTTTAGTCAAGCTTGAAATTTTTATGAGCGAACATAGATTTAAGGGCCGCGCCGATTGGTTTATATATGAGAATTATGATTCAAGATATATAGATTTTATAAATTCAGCGCAGCAGCTTAGCGAGCATTCAAGTCAAGATAATATATTAAAGCTTATAGCATCGTGGGATGACTTTGCGCCGCCGTTCACTCGTGAAAATTTGGAGCGGGCGCTTGGTGAGTGCCTGATTTAAATTTAATTTAATTACATGTTAGAATATTATTGAAAATAATTTTACTAGGACGGTTTTAATTGCCGTCCGAATTTTTATGTATTTTTAATATTTTTATAACTTGAGAGGACGGTTTAAGTAACTTTGCCTGAGGATATTTTAGATTTAAATAATAATGAGAGCGAAGGGGAGATAATTAATCAGGGCGAGGCGGTGACGCAGCTTGACGGCGGGCGGCTGATTAAATTGCCGTTGGTCGGCGAGATTAAAGAGAGCTTTTTAAATTACGCGATGAGCGTCATAGTTGACAGGGCGCTGCCTGACATACGCGACGGGTTAAAGCCTGTGCAGCGGCGGGTGTTATTTGCGATGTCGGAGCTTGGCCTGAAGCATAACACGGGCTATAAAAAATCTGCGCGTATAGTCGGCGAGACGATGGGTAAATATCATCCGCATGGCGACTCGTCGATTTATGACACGATGGTCAGGCTTGCGCAGGATTGGAATTTAAGATACAAGCTCGTTGACGGCCAAGGCAACTTTGGCAGCATTGACGGCGACAGTCCGGCGGCCATGCGTTACACTGAGGCAAGGCTGCATAGGCTCGGCGAGTTGATGCTTGAGGACTTAGACGAAGATACGGTTGACTGGGGCCCGAACTTTGACGAGAGTTTAAAAGAGCCGTTGTCGCTGCCGTCGATACTGCCGAATTTATTGGTGAACGGCAGCACGGGTATAGCCGTCGGCATGGCGACTAACATGCCGCCTCATAATTTAAAAGAAATTGTAGATGTATTATGCTGGCTGCTTAAAGAGCATATAGACCCTGAGCAGGCAAATTTAAGCGATATAATGCGGCGGCTGCCCGGGCCGGACTTCCCGACCGGCGGCCAGATTATGAGCCGAGCAGGAATTATTGAGGCGTATAAGACAGGCCGCGGCAAAATTATTATCCGCGGCAAGATGCACACTGAAGAGGGCAAGCGCGGCCGCACGAGCATTATTATTACTGAAATTCCGTATGCAGTTAATAAAAGCTTGTTAATCGAGTCTATGGTTAATGCTGTTAATAATAAAGAGATAGACGGGATAAGCGAGCTGCGCGACGAGTCGGACCGTGACGGAATGCGTATAGTTTTGGACTTAACGCGCGATGCTGATCCGGAATTAATTATGCGGCAGTTATATAAAAAGACTGCGCTGCAAAGCACGTTCGGAGTAATTAATATTGCGCTTGTTGATAAGCGGCCGCAGATTTTGCCGCTTGCAGCTATATTAAAGGCGTTTATAGAATACAGGCGCGAGGTCGTGCGGCGCCGGACTAATTTTAGATTAAAGCAGGCCAGTGCCCGCGAGCATATCGTGACGGGATTAATAAAAGCTCTTGATAATATAGATAATATTATAGATTTTATTCGCGCTGCTAAGACAGCTCAGGAAGCACGGGATAATTTAGTTAAAAATAATTTTAGTGACTTGCAGGCACAGGCTATATTAGATATGCGTTTGCAAAGATTAACGGGCTTAGAGCGCGATAAATTAAGCGAAGAGAAAGCAAATTTATTATTAAGCATAGCGAATTTTAATAATATTTTGAATAATCCTGATGTGTTGGACGGAGTTATTCACGATGAGCTTAAAGATTTAGGCGCAAGATTTGGAGACGAGCGGCGCACTGAGATTATAGATTTTTACGAAGAGATCGCTGACGAGGACATGATCCCGAATATTGATATAGTTGTGACGTTATCGCGGGACGGCTTTTTGAAGCGGCAGGACTTAGCAAGTTATGCACTGCAGGGTCGGGGCGGCAAAGGCCGCAAGGGCGCGAGCGTGCAGGCTGAAGATGCCATAGCGGCTGTGTGCGTGGCCAATACTATAAATGATTTATATTTCTTTACGAACAAGGGCCGCGTAATGACGTTAAAAGGCTATGTCATACCGGAAACTCGTACTGGCAAGGGCAAGCAAATAGCAAGATTATTGCCGCTTGAAGAGGGCGAGAATGTCGTTACCCTTGCGTCGGGAGTTTCGTCTGGCTGGGAGTACGCGTTCTTTATCACTAAGAATGCTGTAGCAAAGCGCGTGACCGTAAAAGATTTAACTGAAAATAACAGGCCGAAGCGCGTTATCATGCTTGATCCGGGCGACGAGATCGCGCAGATTTGTTTGACGAGCGGCGAGGATGATTTATTATTAGTGACGCAGGAGGCTAAAGCATTAAGAGTGTCGGAAAAGGAGTTCCGGCCTTTATCACGAACTGCTCGGGGCGTTACGGCTATGAAGCTGGGAATGAACGACAGAGTTTTAAGCTGCAATGTAGTGAAGCCTGATGAACATATTTTATTGCTGAGTGAGCGGGGCTTGGGCAAGCGGACGCGCTTTGATGAGTTCACGGTGCATCACAGAGCGACCGGCGGCATTATGGCTATGAACTTATCACAGCGGACTGGACATTTAGTCGGCTGCAATGCTGTTAAAGACAGCGACGAGATTATAGCTATTACGGCACGAGGCAGGATGATTAGGCTTGCAGTTAGCGACACGCCGTTAGTTAGCCGGACTGCAATGGGCAATATCTTAGTCCGTCCGGGCGAGGACGACAGCATAGTTGACTGCAGCATCGTCAGAATAGACGATGAAGTAAGCGAGCCTGAAGTTAAAGAAGCTAAAGAGGCTAAAGCTGATGATGCGACTTTAGATTTGAATTTAAATTAATATAATTTATATAATATTTAAGATGAAGATAGCACGGGACGGTTTATTTATAATTGCGTTTTTAGTTTTAGTTACGCTGGCATTTGCATTTGTGCATTATATTCCGGCGGTGATTATGGGAGCGGTGACGCTGATAGTTATCTGGTTCTTTAGAGATCCTGAGCGTGAAGCTGAGTATCAAGGCGATGAGTTTAATTTTGTGTCGCCTGCTGACGGCAAGATAGTTGAAATTGCAGATGCACATCACGAATTCACCGGCGATGCCGTCAAGATTGGAATTTTCATGAATTTGTTTAGTGTTCATGTTAATAGAGCGCCGTGCGCCGGCACTGTGAAATTTCTTGAGTATATCCCGGGCAAAAAAATTGCGGCGTTCGCGCCTAAAGCGTCTGAGATCAACGAGAGAAATTTTGTCGGGCTTGAAAGTGCAAAGGGCAATGTGTTAATGACGCAGATAGCCGGCTTAGTAGCAAGGCGCATAGTGTGCAGATTAAAAATCGGCGATGAGTTAAAGAGCGGCGAGCGCTACGGGATGATAAAGCTTGGTTCGCGCGTTGACGTTTATATTC
>JAFUXM010000220.1 GCA_017470785.1 Synergistaceae bacterium | reverse complement strand
TGCTCAAACAGCGAGTAAACACGCTGCCCCAAACGACCTTTAGGCAACGCTATATTTAATTTATAATTATTTTCTTTTATCATCATCATTGCCATTATTGCCGCACCCCGCGCTCAAGCATATCAAGATACACGGCGAAGCCCACCGCTCCGGACTTATGCCCCATGCGCCGCATTAATTTATCATACTGGCCGCCGGCTAAAATTCTCGCAGGCACGCCCTCGATAAAGCCCTGAAACACAAGCCCGTTATAATAATTTAAGTCGCTTAACGCTGCAAAGTCTATACGCAAAACATCTTCAAGCTCAGGCGCTTTACTAAGCAAATTGCTAATAATTTTATTAAAATTATTTAAATTATCGCTATTATTAAAAATCTCACGCAGAGCCGGCATGACTTCATTAAAACTTCCCGATATATTTATAAGCCGCGCTAACTCATCGCTGCCGCAAAGCTCTTTAATCCCGTGCGAATTTTTATCAGCGATAAATTTTATAATTTTATTTTGCGATTCTAAATCTAAATTTAATTTGCCTAAAAGCTCAGCGATTAAATCCAAGTGCGATATATTCAGTGCAGTCTTAGCATTGCTTGCTGCTAATAACTTTAAGCTCTCAGCTGCAAGCAAAATTACTTCGCTGACTTCAAGCTCGCTTACTGCACCGACGCATTCAACGCCGACCTGCTTTATCTCCCTGAAGCTTTTAGCATTGCCCGACACTCTATAAACATTTTCGTCATAAAAGACTTTGCGTAAAGCATCCGGCTCGTCCTTCATGTGTCTTATAATTGAAAGAGTTACGTCGGGCTTTAATGCCATTAATTTGCCGTTCACATCCGTGAAGGTCAAGACGTTCTCAGACACTAAAAAATCCTTATTGCGTATATAAAACTCGTACTCCTCAAATTTGCTCATGCGCCATCCGCTATAGCCGTTAAGCCCATAGAGCGCCCGAAGTTTTAATGCCGCAAGCTCTTCTCCGCGCAAAAATTTTATTAAATCCATGTCATTATTCAAGCTTTTCATGGCTTGTAGTATAATACAAGTTAGCTTTAATTTAAAGCTGCGTTAAGGCTTTGCATAATTTTAAAAATTTTAATTATTATAAATATTTTAAATTTTAAAGGGAGAGAGATTTAACAAGATGGACGACAAGGGAAAGATCGTCAGCAGCCGCGACATAGATGACAATCTTGCGCTTCAAATTTGGACGAAGGGCAACGCGCCGCGTTTAGTACTCTTCAATAAAGTTAAGAACACAAGAAAATTAATTCACTTAAGCTGGGTCGAGAAGCGCGACCGCAAACTTTCGATTAACGGCAAGAAGCGCGGCGAGAGCACAAATTATTTAGTTCAGGACTTCGAGCCGGCCGTCCAGCAGATCTTAGCCGAGTACGCCGCAAGAACTAATTTTATCCGCGCAAAGCTTTTACAATTTTCCCTTAATTTCGAGAAAGTCGTTCACAGTCCCGAGCTTGTGACAGTCAAGAACGAGATGACTTTATTATCAGAAGATAAGCGCTGCGCACTCTGGATTGCCGACTGCACAGGGCCGAATAAAAAGGTCGGAGTGTTCAGGCCGTTCTTCCCGGTCACTAAGGCTGAGGCCGAGGCGTTCACCGAAGAGCGTTTGCAAAAAGGTGAGGCCGGCCGCAGCGCCGACGCGTTAATCAAGAGCGGCGTTGTCAGCCATCTCAAGAGCATAAGACCCGAGCGCTGGCATAATCCCGTCAGAGTTACAGCTGCTGCCATGCTGTTAGAATTTTCATTCTGCGGCTACGACGGCTCGAAATTTGCCGACGCGCTCTGGGACGATAACAAAAATAATCCGAATAATTTCTCACCCGTCAATACAATGGGGACGACTATGAAGCAGCCGGCACGCGCAGGCGCAGGTTTCTCGCTGCATAACACAGGCTTATTAGGCTTCGGCCATAAGCTCACGGCCTTTATGCGCCACTTCGGCGCAGCGCCGCATATCACAAGCTCGATCTCGCTCGACAGCGATAAAGAACTTCAAGATAACGGCTACGCAAGAGTCCGCCGCGTCGATATGCAGCCCGGCTCGATAGGCGACGTGCCTTACCGTGTTACATTCTTCGAGAACGAAGAGACTAAGAAAATTGCGTTCGGCTGCATTCCGCAGGCTGCAACAGCAAGACATACCGGCGAGTTAATCTATACTATTCCGCAGAATATTTATCAGTCCGCATTAGCTCACGATACTTTGGGCGGCCCCGAGGACGAGTTCTTCAGCATAACGCAGCTGGTCTGGACTAAGCAATTCAAGGACTGGTACGAGAGCGTCACGCCGTATATCAAAAGCTTTATCGGCCTTATGGGCAATTAAATTTTTAAAATTAAAATTTAAAATAAAAACGTCCCTTGCTTAACTCAAGGGACGTTAATTTATTTATTAAATTATTTATTTAATTATTTGCTTTGCAGCCATGGCCGCACCGATTAATCCGGCCTTATAGCCCAGCGTGCAGCTGACGATTTTAGTTTTCTTTACATTAACGTCATGACCTGCGCCATAGACTTCTTCGTCAATGCGTTTCCTCAGCGGGACTAATAATCTTTCACCTTGCTTGCCTATGCCGCCGCCTATGCTTATTACTTCCGGCTGCAGCCCGTTAATCAAGCTCACAAGGCCGCACGCTAAATAATCTATATAATTATCAATTAATTTTGCCGCAGCTTCATCGCCCATGTCTTTTGCATCAAAGGCAGTATGGCCCGACACATGGCCTTCTTTCTTTGCAAGTTCAGCAAGTTTGCCGTCAGGATTTTTTGCAATCGCATCTTTAGTCATGGCGATTAGGCCGCTTGCCGACGCGTAGGCTTCAAAGCAGCCGCGCCGTCCGCAGTTGCATAATCTGCCGCCCTTCTCGATTACCATATGGCCGAACTCGCACGCCATAGAGTTAAAGCCCGTCCAAATTTTTCCGTCAATGACAAAGCCCGAGCCTACGCCAGTTCCAAGCGTTATTATCATCGCACTCGATACGCCTTTTGCACTGCCTGCGATTACTTCGCCCAACGCAGCAGCGTTAGCATCGTTCTCAACCCGAACGGGCAAGTTTAATGCCTTGCCTAATAAATCGCCGATTTTAAAATCATGCCAGCCTAAATTATTATTATAAATTACAGTGCCGGTCTCGCTGTCGACCATGCCCGGCGATCCAACGCCAACGGCTAAAATATTATTTTTCGATACAGCCGACGCAGCTATCGCTCCGGTTATCGCGGATATTATATCCTGCAGCACAACTTCCTGCGGCCGGTCAGCACCCGTCGGTATGTCCGACTCGCTTAATATATTGCCGGTCTCATCTACAACGCCGGCCTTTAAATTCGTGCCGCCAATGTCAAGCCCAATATAATAATTCATCGTTAATAAATAATCTCCTGAAGTTTTAAATTTTTATAAATTATATAACATAACAAATTTTTTTAATTTAAATTTTTAATGAGATGTATAATAACTGAAATAAATATTAAATCAGGAGGTTTTGATTTTTATGCGCAAAAGTAATTTGAGCTTTATCTTAGCGGCTCTGTTATTAACATTCTGTCTCATGACAATGACTGGAGGATGCGGCAGTTCTTCGTCGCATTCTTCGAGCAACAGAGATAAGTTTATTGATTTAGTAGGCGACATAGCCGACGACCTTGAGGCCATTGCGAAGAGTGCCGTGACCAACAGGAAGGTCGTCAACGCGATCGAAGATGTCGTTGGCCAGTACATAGTACTCAATTCGGCGGACTCAACGCTCAGGGACAAAGCGTTTTTCAAGTCACTCACAGACGGCTTCGTGAGGTCCGAGGACATCAGCGCAGCTTCCGGCTTTAAAGTCGGTTTATTCTGCGAGGCTTTCTCAAACAAGCACATTGAGGTCTCGCATGACGTAGCTGAAGTTACAGCTAATCACACGACCGACTTCCAGCTCACAGTTACAAGCAGTGACAATCACGTCACAAGGCTCACTGTAACCCCGACTTCATCGACGACATACTGGCAGGCGTTATCGCAAGCGTCCGCGTTTCTTAATAGTTTATACGTCGGTGCTGAAAGCCAGTATGAAGTATTATTCTTCATCAAGGTGTACGAATCGGCAAACATCAAAGTTGAGTACAAAGACGCGTCTGAGACAAGTTACACGACGCTGCTTGACGGCACTATTGATTTAAGCTATCCCAACAAATCGAACGGCGATTATGTTTACGAGAACACTCCGCACACGACAAAGCTCAACTTCACGCTCTATCCGCAGGACAGCAAGGACTATACGGTCGGCATCGACCTTACGCGCAGCGCAACGTCCAACGGCACGAGTACTTTAGACACTAAGTCCGAGCTTAATATGTACCGTAAGTCGTCTTCAGGCAGCACGAGTACGCTGCTCAGCTTGAAAGCCGCTGCGGCCGTTACAATGCCTGCCAACCCGACCGCGAACGTTCAACCCACTGCTGTAAGCATAACGGAGCTTGATATTAATATAGCAGACAAGATCAGGCTCGCAGCGAGTGACGCTATTGATATAGTTAAGCTTATGGGATTTTATGTCACCGGCACTTCTGCCACTGAGGCTCAGATTGAGGCAAACGCTGAGAAAATTAATGACCTGTTCGCGGACGCAGGGCTTTCGCTCTATCTGAACAACAGGACGGTTAAGGCCGGCGATATAAAAGCCTTGGCCGGTACAATCGGCAGCTTTAAACATGTCCGTTTCGGCATCCAGTTTAATAATTCTGACGAAGTTGAATTAGTAAGAGATGTAGTTAATCCCGAGGACTTGCAGAAAATCCGCAGCCTTATAGGCTCCGTCAGCGGCCAGATACAGGCACTGTCTCAGCTGTTTGAGAGTTCAGGCTTGGTCGGCGAACTCTCTGACAACAAGATATTCCAGCTGATACTCGGCGATCTTTTAGGCGCTGATTAATTTTAATTTTATTTAAATAAATCACGCCCCTCTTAAGCTCAAGGCTCAAGGGGGGCGTGATTTTAATTTAATGCTAAATCTTAATCAAGACGCAGGCCAAAATAAATGGCAGCAGCTGTTCCCAGAATTAAAATTAAAATCGGCACGAACGGATTTCGATCTATATCAATAAGCAGCCCCGCAGCGCCTGCAAGCCCCGGGGCAAGAGCCGTCAGCGCCAATATCTTTGCAAAGCGCTTAGCATAGGCCTTCTCATCAGTGATCTTAGCGGCCCACTTCTTAGGGATAAACTCCGCTCCGAATATAACAACCAGCCCTGAATAAAGCAAGATACATCCTGCAAAACAGAACATCAAAATCGAAAATGCGTACTCCATAATATCACCTGCTTATCTAATAAATATTTATTTAAATGCTAATACTATATTAATTTTTAACTGTGTTCAATAAATTTTTTAATTCGCCTCAGTGAGCGCTAATTACGCTCAAGCTTGAGGGCTTATTATATAATTAAATAAAATTTTAAGTTTAAAGAGGCTTATAAATAAAAATCATGAATGATATTGTGAAGTTAAAGATTTTAAATATAACGAGCGACGGCGCGGGCATTGCGCGGACTGAGCAAGGCGTAGTATTTGTGCAGCGGGCGCTGCCCGGCGAGATAATTACAGCAAAAATATTCGAGCGTCATAAAGACTTCGCGCTTGCAAAAATTATTGAGATAAATCAGCCTCATCCCGAGCGCGTGAAGCCTAAGTGCGAGCATTATTATAAATGCGGCGGCTGCCAGCTGCAGCACGCAAGTTATAACTTGCAGCTTGAATTAAAAGCCATGATAGTTAAAGATGCCATGACGAGATTAGGCGGCTTTGACGCAGATTTATTTAAAGATTTAAAGTGCGTAGCCTCGCCTAACTCATGGGGCTATAGAAATAAAGCGGCATTCCCTGTTCAGGCTATGCAAGCTATGCAAGGCGTTAAGCAAAAACAAAAATTTATCACTGGCTTTTACCGGGCCGGCACTCACAGAATAGAGCCGATTAAATCATGTCCGGTCAATGCAGAGGCATTAAATAAAATTTACGAGAGCATATTAAAAGGCCTGAATGATTTAGCTCTTGACGGCTACAACGAGGCGGATAATACAGGCAAGTTAAGGCATATTATCATGCGCACTGGTATTAACACAGGGCAAAATTTATTGAGCTTTGTGATTAACGGTAAACTTTCAGCTAAAGCTATAAAATCTTTAATTGCCTTGGGTAATAAGACAAGTCCTGACACGATAACTTTAAATCACAACTCGCGCCCTGGCAATACTATACTCGGCAGTCACACCGAGAGCATATTAAACAATGGCATTATTGCCGAGCGTTTAGATAATTACACGCTGAACTTCGACACGGCCTCATTCTTTCAGGTCAATACGCTTCAGGCTGAAAATTTATTTAAATACGCATCGAGTTTAGTTTTAGACTGCAAGCCTTGCGGCAATGAGCATAAAGATATTAATATTTTAGAGTTATACAGCGGCGTCGGGTCGCTGACTTGTTATTTAGCCGGTCTTGCGCCTGATATTAAAGTCACAAGCATTGAGGACTGGCGCGGCGCAGTCAAGATGGCCGAAAGAAATTTAAAATTAAATAATTTAGGCGGTAAAGTCAGCGCGTTATGCGGCAAGAGCGAAGAGCTGATAAATGATTTAGAGCTTAGAGACTTTGATGCAGTTGTAATGGATCCGCCGCGCGACGGCTGCAATAGGGCTGTGCTGAACGCAATTCGTGACATGAATATTAAAAAAATAATATACGTCTCGTGCAACCCGGCGACGTTAGCTCGGGACTGCAAAATTTTAGCGGGCTTTAATTATAAATTAAAGTCTTTAAAAGCATTCGATATGTTTCCGCAGACTGCGCATGTCGAGAGCGTGGCATTGATGGCACTGGACTAAAAGGCTGACTGCTGAAAAAGTGCGTTCTTGTCCGATAGGGGCGCTGACCTTATAATGAGAGAAAAAACGAAAGGATTGATTATAATGAGTAAAACATTTCTTGATCTTGCAAAAGAAAGATATTCTGTACGTAAGTTTACAGAACGGCAGATCGAGCAGGAGAAACTTGATAAGATACTGGAAGCCGGAAACGTTGCGCCGACCGCAGTCAATTATCAGCCGCAGAGAATCTATGTCCTTCAGAGTGAAGAAGCCCTTACAAAAGTAAGGTCATTATGTCCTTGTACTTATGGTGCACCAACTGTGCTGCTTATCGCATATGATGATAATCAGGATTGGGATAATCCAAAGCAGCCGGGAATCCATTCCGGTGAGCAGGACGTAAGCATTGTGGCAACACACATGATGCTTGAGGCGTGGAGCCTTGGCGTGGCGTCTTGCTGGGTTAATCTGTTTCCAAACAATGAATTGGAACGGGCTTTTAACCTACCCAATAATGAGAAGACGGTTCTGATTATGCCGCTTGGCTACGCCGCTGATGATGCAAAGCCAGTGGAGAAATGGCATTTTAGTTATAAGAAGATCGAAGAAACCGTCACCATTCTTTAATTCTTTAATGCAAAATATGCAAAGGAAGTTATGAAATTGACGCAGGGCCGTGCTTAATGCAATTCATGACATGAATATTAAAAAGAAAATATACGTCTCGTGCAACCCTGCGACGTTAGCTCGGGACTGCAAAATTTTGGCGGGCTTTAATTATAAATTAAAGTCGCTAAGAGCATTCGATATGTTCCCGCAGACTGCGCATGTCGAGAGCGTGGCATTGATGGCACTGGAGTAAAAAATTTAAATTAAATTAAATTTAAGGAGACGATGCAGATCATGAGGATTCAGATCATGAGAACGAATGACAGACCGCTTACTGATTTAATGAGAGCTGTAGACAGCGGCACGGCGCAGCTGCCGGATTTTCAGCGAGGCTGGGTATGGGACGACGGTCGCATTAAGGCTTTGATACTCAGCGTTATTCGTAACTTTCCGGTCGGCGCAGCAATGTTCTTAGAATACGGAAATGCAAGCATTAATTTTAAGCATAGACCTATCGAGGGTTCTAATGCTAATCCTGACATAGAGCCGACGGAATTAATTCTTGACGGGCAGCAGCGGCTGACTTCTCTTTATAATGCTCTGTACAGCAAAAATCCCGTGCATACGAGAACTGACAGCGGCAAGGAAATAGACAGGTATTATTATCTTAATATTGAAAAAGCTATTGACCCGAATGCTGACGACGAAGATATTGTCATCTCTGTCCCTGAGATAAAAAAGCTTACGGCTGATTTCGGCAGAATAATTGATTTAGACCTTTCTACCAGGCAGGATGAATTTAAAAATAAGATGTTCCCGCTTAATATAATACTCAATTTCATCGAAGAGCAGGTGTGGCAGAACGAATATTACGCCTATTATAATAATGACCATGATGTTTTCAGTCAGTTTACGGATTTTTTCGCGAAAATAATACAGACAACACAGAGATATGCTATGCCGGTTATTTTGCTGGACAGGGAGACGCCGAAGGAAGCGGTGTGCAAAGTCTTTGAGAATGTTAATACAGGCGGCGTATCGCTGACAGTTTTTGAACTTGTCACGGCAATTTTTGCTACGGATAACTTCCCGCTGCGTCAGGACTGGGATGAGCGCAAAGAGAGATATTTCTCAGGCGATTTGCTGAATATAATCACTGCGACCGACTTTTTGACCGCGCTTACGCTGCTGGCATCGTTTAAGGCAGGCGGAAGTGTAAGCTGCAAGAAGAAGGATGTGCTGGCGCTGCAGCTGACTGAGTACAAGAAATACGCAGACGAACTTTGCGAAGGATTTAACATAGCAGCTAAACTGCTGCAAGAGGAACGGATTTTCTCGAGCCGTGACCTGCCCTATAGTACCCAGCTTATCCCTCTTGCTGCTATTTGCACTGTGCTTATGGAAGGGAATGAAATTCATAAAAGCACTGTCAAGAACATGGTAAAGCAGTGGTATTGGTGCGGCGTGTTCGGTGAACTGTACGGCTCTTCGAATGAAACAAGATACGCCAATGACATAATACAGGTCATCAAGTGGATTACAGAGGGCGGCGCACTGCCAAAGACTGTAACTGACTTCTTCTTTAATCCGACGCGCCTTCTCGGCCTGCAGACGAGACAGTCAGCGGCGTATAAAGGCTTCATGGCGCTCATACTGAAAAATCATGCACGCGATTTTATTTCAGGCGCTGAGATGGATTTCGCGGCATACGCAAGCGAGAAGATCGACATACATCATATTTTCCCGAAAGACTACTGCATTAAGCAAAATTATGACAAGTCCAAATGGAATAGTATAGTTAATAAAACTCCGATTTCCGCAAGAACTAATAGAATACTCGGCGGCAATGCTCCGTCCGTTTATCTTGGAAAGATCGAAAGGGAAGGTTCTGCAGAATCTTCCGATCTTGACGCTTATGCAGAGACGCACTGGATTGAGCATAACATGCTGAGAAATAATGAATTTCAGGATTTTATTATTGACCGAGCAAAGAAGTTGTTGGTTGCAGTTGAGCAAGCCACCGGCAGGACTATAGCCGGTAAGGACTCTGAAGAAGTGCGTAAGGCATTCGGCGATTTCCTGAATTAATTTTATTAAACTTGACCGTTTTGATATTTATAAAATAAAATAAATTTCAGCTTGCGTGATATTGCTTTGAGTTTTTATGCTTGAAAAATTTTAGAATTAATTTATAAACGAGGGGGAATATAAATTGGCTAATAGTTCCAGCGTTGAGAAGATGACGGATTTAATGGCAAAATTTATAGCTCACACGGCTAAGAAGCTGCCTGATGATGTCATAGCGAAGCTTGAGGAGCTGCGCTCGAAAGAGGACAGCCCGATGGCCAAGACGATTTACGATACGATGTTTAGAAATCAGGAGCTGGCTGTTAAATTAAACCGGCCGTCGTGTCAGGATACTGGAGTGCTGCAGTTCTGGGTGAAGTGCGGGACGCGCTTTCCGTTGATTGATGACTTAGAGGTGTTATTAAAAGAGGCAGTGATTAAGGCGACGTTTGAAGCGCCGCTGCGTCATAACTCGGTCGAGACTTTTGACGAGTATAACACCGGCAAGAACGTTGGCAAGGGTACGCCGACGGTATGGTGGGACATAGTGCCGCACTCGGACAAGTGCGAAATTTATACGTACATGGCCGGCGGCGGCTGCACATTGCCCGGCCACGCGATGGTGTTAATGCCCGGCGAGGGCTACGAGGGCGTTGCAAAATTTGTGTTAGACAGAATGACAAGCTATGGGCTTAACGCATGTCCGCCGCTGTTAGTGGGCGTTGGAGTTGCGACTTCGGTCGAGACTGCGGCGTTGTTATCTAAAAAGGCCTTGATGCGGCCGATCGGCTCACATAACCCGAATGAACGCGCGGCTCAAATGGAAAAATTATTAGAGGACGGGATTAATGCTATTGGCCTTGGGCCTCAGGGAATGGGCGGCAAGTACTCGGTCTTGGGCGTGAATATTGAAAATACTGCAAGACATCCGTCGGCTATCGGCGTCGCTGTCAACGTCGGCTGCTGGAGCCACAGACGCGGCCATATTATATTTGACAAAGATTTAAATTATGAGATTACTTCGCACTCGGAGGTGACTTTATAATGTTAGAGATCAAGGACGGTAAAAAAATTCTTGTTACGCCTGTATCAGCTGAGGACTTAAAAGATATTAAGATCGGCGACATAATTTATTTGACGGGCAGCCTTACTACTTGCCGCGACGTCGCGCATAGAAGAGTTGTCGAAGAGGGCCGTGAGATACCGGTTGACGTTCGCAATAATGCGATTTTACATGCCGGGCCGATTATAAGACCTTTAGAGAATGATAAGTTCGAGATGGTTTCTGTAGGGCCGACGACTTCGATGCGCATGGAGAAATTTGAATATGATTTTGTTAAAATCACGGGCGTTAGAGTGATAGTCGGCAAGGGCGGAATGCGTGAGAACACTGAAAGAGCTTGCAAGGAGTTCGGCGCAATTCACTGCGTGTTTCCGGCCGGCAATGCTGTAGTTGCAGCTGTAGAAGTTGAAGAGATCGAGAAGGCCGAGTGGCGCGACTTAGGTATGCCTGAGACGTTATGGAACTGCCGCGTTAAAGAGTTCGGGCCGCTTATCGTTTCGATTGACAGTCAGGGCAGAAATTATTTTGAAGAGAAGAAAGTCGAGTATAATAAAAATAAAGACGCGCAGCTTGAGGAAATTTATAAGCAAGTGAGCTTTATTAAGTAAAATAATTAATTAAAATTTAAAATTAAATCCCGTGTGAAAAATTTTTTCATGCGGGATTTTAATTTATTATATAATGTAATTAAATTTAAAAATTTTAGGATTAGGGGCAAAGGATTTGTTGTTATTATGTTATATTGACGGGCGGTTTGTGAAAGCTGACGAAGCGAAGCTGCCTGTGACGGACTTAATCATTCAGCGGGGAATAGGCGTCTTTGAAGTGATAGCGACTTATGATAACAGGCCGCTGTTGCTCACGCCGCACCTTGAAAGATTAAAGGCCAGTGCTGCGAGCGCGAAAATTAAGTTTGATTTGGATTTAAATAATTTAAAAAATATTATTAAAGACGGCATTGCGCAGGCCGGCGGCGAGATACGGGTGAAAGTTTACTTGACCGGCGGCGATGAGTTCGATGAGATTAAAGGCGAATTTATTAATCCCAGAATATTTATATTATTTGAGCGGCTTGAAGTGCCGAGCTTAGAGCAGTATGAACACGGCGTAGTGTTAGAGCCTGTTGCATTTGGCCGTAAAGACCCGACTGTGAAGAGCGTTGATTACAGATCGAGCTATATGCTCACGCAGCCTGACGCTTATGAAGTTTTGTACTGCCCTGACGGTGAGATCACTGAGACCGGCCACAGCACGTTTTTCTTAATTTTAAATAATAAGCTTGTGACAGCGCCGCTGACGCGTGTATTAAAAGGCACGACGCGGCAGGCAGTTTTAGCCATTGCGGAGCAGGAGCATATTATAATAGAAGAAAGATGTCCGTTATGGTCGGAGCTTGCTTACGCGAGCGAGGCGTTTGTAACGGGCAGCTCTAAGAAAATTGTGCCGGTTGTTAAAATAGGTAATATTACGATCGGCGACGGCAAGCCCGGGGCATTAACCCGCAGGCTGTATGATTTATATTTAAAGCACATAGAGCAGTGGCTTGAATAAATTTTTTAAATATATATATTATAGAAGGAGTGTTGATTTATTATGGAACAGGTACGTTCGCTTTCGCAGTTAGTCGATGAGGCTCGCAAGCTTTGCGCGGAGAAGGGCAAGAAGCGCATCTCGGTTGCTATGGCCGAGGACGCCGGATTAATCTCAGCTATTGAAGAGGCTCGCAAGCTGGGACTTGTCGAGGCAACGCTGGTCGGCAATCTTGATAAGATGAGGGCGTGCATTCAGGAGGCTGGCGCTAACGAGGACGATTATAATTTAATCGAGGAGAACAACGAGGCCAAGTGCGGCATCAAGGCCGTTACTGAAGTGTCGTCCAAGCGGGCTGATATTTACATGAAGGGTCAGCTTCACACTGACAATTTCTTACGCGGCATGTTAAACAAAGAAGTAGGCCTGCGCAGTGGCAAGGTCATATCGCACTGCTACTTCCATCATGTGCCGGGCTATGACCGCGTGATATTCGTATCTGACGGCGCGTTCAACATGTATCCTGACATTAAGCAAAAGGCCGACATAGTTCAGAACACGGTCAATTTCGCGAGGTCTTTGGGCGTCGAGTGCCCGAAGGTCGCAGTGCTCTGCGCAGTCGAGATGGTGAACCCGGACATGCCCTGCACTATGGATGCCTGCGCGTTAGTCCAGATGAACCAGCGCGGCCAGATCAAGAACTGCATCGTTGACGGGCCGTTAGCTCTTGATAACGCCATTGACGAAGAGGCCGCGAGAATTAAGCATATTAATTCGCCTGTAGCCGGTCATGCTGACGTTATTATCGCGCCTCAGATCGAGGTCGGCAACGCACTGTCTAAGTCTATCAGCTTCTTTGCCAAGGGCAGCGAGACGGCCGGCCTTATCATCGGCGCCGCCGCTCCGGTTGTATTAACCAGCCGCGCTGACTCGCCCAGAGCTAAATTACTTTCTATTGCAGGCGCTGTCATGCTCTCGCATCATCAGGGCTAATTTTAATTTTAAATTTAATAATAACTTGCCGCCGGAGCGCAAAAGTTCGGGCGGCAAGTTTGATTTTATAGCTGCCGCATTTGAAAAGAGGTAAAAATTCGAGATTCAAATTTGAACATTTTTTAACTTATCTGCTGTCGTTTTTTTAAGCCAATGCCAAAAATGTTCTATCGGATTTAATTTAGGGCTGTACGGCTATTTCATAAAGCCGGTTTTTTCGATGAAATGAGGCATTATCTAAAATTATTGCGTCTCCTTGAGATAATTCTGGAAGCAAATGTTTTTCAAACCATACCTCGAAAAAATCACCGTGCATTGTCCTTTTATATTCAAGAGGCGTAATAATTTTTTTCCCGCATTGAGCAGCTACAATACTGAGCCTTTCAAATTTCTTACACTTAACTTTCTCATAAATCTTTTCCATTTTGGGCTCACGTGCATATTTACGATATAAAAATTTATCTATACCAGTTTCATCTATGATTTTTTCAAGTATTCGCTTACTTTTTCAGCCGCCTGCTCATAATAACGCGCGGTCTTTTTTTGCGCGTGATTTTTAGGCGCTTCAATGCTTTTCGTATCGCAGTCTGACAACATTTAAAAGCCTCTGCAATTTCGCGCAAATAAGCATCAGGATATTTTTTTACAAAGGCTCGTAATTTTTCAGGATCAATTTTGTTAAACGATCTTATAAAAGTATGTTTTCTTAAATGCCCTTCTGTTTCAAGTTCAAGTTCAATTTGTTTTTCCCATTTCCTGATAGTATTTATTGCAACGTTAAATACTTCACTGGTTTGAGCCAGCGAATGGCCTTTCTTACGATACTCTAATGTTCTTCTTCTAAATTTTTCATCGTAACTCATAATTTTTTGTTATATCAAGAATAAAGTATTTTGATTATAGCATTTAATAAGTGTTTTTACTATATAATAGACCTATTCGCTAACTCATTGGATAAATTTATTGTGTTGAAAGTTATATATAGCAGAAATCAAATTCACTCTTAAATCAAATCTTTTATGTCTATTTCGGTATCGGCCGGATAATATACGAAATCTCTATTATATTTTTTCTCACATATACTCAGCTTATGCTTTGGGCTCGCTTTTATCGGGTGATGACTATTCCGATGGAGTTTACAAATCCCCTGTCGGCTATTATACTTACCTGATCAAGGCAGTGAACTTTACTTTTTCGATAAATTTTAAAATCATGCTCTCTTCCGCGTCCTATCGCTGTGCATACAATATCTAAACTGTCCGCATCTATCACTAACTGCGCTTTTAATGTCTTTCTGTTTTTCTTCGGACGTTCAATTTCACACTCCGTCTTCAATAAACTTCCTTTTTGACGATATGGCAAATTCTTTACTTTTTACAAGTGTATCTTCAACCCATTTAATACTTTCACACACCGTGCTTTTGGAAACACTGTAATCAAAAGCTATATGCGCCATCGTCCTATACTCTCTGCAAAAAATTTCTGATAATCATTATCATTTAATTTTGCTAATTTTTCTCGTGTTTTTATTATTTAATAAAAACTCTTTATCTCAAAATTTTCAATGTTTATGAACTGCCGAGAACATAACTCAGCAGGAAAAACAGGGCAACAACTATGAGAGTTGTCAGCGTGCCTGTTCTTCCTGCTTTTTCGTTTTTCATAAATTCTTATTAAATTTTAAACTTTAAAATTTAAGTGCTTCAAAAACGCTCAGCGAAATTAAAACATCGTGAAATGCCTCTTAATTTCCTGAAAATTAAACTTCCCCGGATTTCAGGGACTGTTTTTAATTGCGCGCTTTACCTTGCTGGGGCTGTTTTTCCGTTGTTAAGAGCATCATCAAGAATCATACCCCCAGCAATGATTGCTCCCTGAACAAGTTCTTTTTTCTCCTCCTCGTTAGCCGCACCGTAAGCGCCGGCGGCTGCTGCTCCTGCTCCAGCCGCTATAGCCGTAGGGATTAAGCTTAATCCGCCCGTCATAATGGCAAGCGCACCGCCGGCAATAGCGCCCCAAAAAGCATAGTCTTTAGCATCCTGAACCTGCTCATCAGTATCAAACCAAGCAAACGCCGGCTGCGCAACAGTGAACAGCATGACGCTTACAAACAACACCGCTAAAACTTTTGAACGCTTTAACATACTACATTCCTCCTTGATTTTTTTAAATTCCCGAGATTGGGAGTTAATTATCCTGTACCCATTTGTGATACTTTCCTGCCGGGTTTTTACTGCATGAATTTCCCGGGTGCGGCATATGGTTTGCACTCACCCCAGCACCGCAGTATGCGCAAGTCCAGCGGTGGCTTCGGCCGTCGTTAACATCTTTGAGCCAGCTGTGAAATCTTCCGCTCGGGTTTTTACTGCATGAGTTTCCAGGGTGCGGCATGTTATTCGCACTGACACCTTGGCCGCAATACTCACAAATCCAATGATGAGCTAATGCCGTTGATGCACTAAGCAGCACCGCAAGCACACTGAATATAAAAACGAATTTCAGTACTTTCACGAGAAAATCACCCCTTTCACTAAGATTTTTTAATCTTGTGCTATAATGAGCGCAAGATTATGTGTCTATATGTTTTACCGAAACTTGATATAACACGTACATTTTATCCATGGCAGGCCAGTTCTGTCGAACAAATCTGATTAGCGTATGTTATGACTGAATTTATAAAATTTATAAAGATTATATTATAAAGGAGATTTTTATGCCGGCTTTCAAACTCTCAGAAGATACGATTTCAAGACTGAAAAATAAATTCGAGGAATTTCAAAATGCGCGCAGAAAAGTCCGCGAACTCATCACTCGCTACATCGCTGATTACCGCCAATTCGACGGCACGCCGGATGACCGTAAAGAATTTCTCGAAGAAAAATATTTGCCGCGAGTGCCGAACCTGAGCCATTTAGTTACTGATGACGCTCAAGTATTCTTTAACGTAAGCGACATCGCAATTCTTTTAGGCCGGACACAACAGGCAATATCGGCTACGCTCCTGAACATCGAAAAGTCAGAGGGCTGGGTTTCACGTCTTCTGCCCATTCGGAGACAGACGAAATCGGCAAACGGAAATAAAATTTTCGTTTACAGCGAAGAAATTTTCGATTTAATTATTGACCGCTACGAAGAAGAGTATTTATTAAGATTTTCCGAACCGCGCAGGGGTAACGTTGAAAATGCGCCTGATATTCAAGAAGTCCGCAAGTTTTGGAATTATCTCAAAGAAATTGAAAGTCATAATCAACGTCTCGCCCTCAAAGAAAAAGAACAGGAAACGGCTTTGCCGGACGTACCGCCGATGGGCTTTAAAGATATTCTGAATACGATATGGCGGAAGGTCTTTGATATTAAAATCGGCACGCTCTGCTCGGTAATATTCGCAATATGTTTTGAGATCGCGCGAAGATATTTTTCAGTCAGTCTGTGGTTCTCTATTGTGCCTGCAGCCGTATTCGGCGCGAGTGTTTTTTAATTTATAAAAGAACATTTTCAGCTGATAATCTTTCAGGCATCGGCGCGGGCGCGCTGCTGTTCTTGTTGCTGTGGATTTCGGGATCGTTATCGCTTTATAAATATGAAACTCCGAAAATCCCTCAGAATATCGCTCTGTCGCCGAGCCTATACATCGACGGTTTTGCCTTGTATGTAAATTTCAATATATCAGCCGCCGACTTCTCCGACGTGAAAGAATTTATGTTCCGTATAAGTCCTGACGTTCAATTCCATTCTACGGGCTGGGTTTCGCAAATAAACCCTTCACGCAATCTCCCGTACCCTGACCGTCTTATCAGAAATAATACTATTTATCACGGCACCGCGCTTATTGACGTTAAGTACAGCGACTTTACGGGGAATGAGAGCGATGTTTGGCATTTCTCTTTTGACATTGACGCTGAACGTTTCAATCTTTGCAAACAGTATATTCTGAAATTTAATAGAAACTGGTTTGAGATAATTAAATATAGTTTCGATAATGTTACGGATGTCTTCGTCAACCCTGATCTATTAATATCTATGCAGGGCAAAAATTCAATAAAAAGTTTCGTGTACGGTATTAACACTGATAAACCTGACACTGAAATCGATTTTCAATATTTTTATGAGCCGCGCCAAATGGGCCGCGGTAACCCTTATGCAGTTTTAAGCAGTGAGGACAATGATATTAAGTCAGTTTCTTCATACTTAATATTCAAAGACGGCACCTCGTCGGACATTCGCGTCAGCCGTCTCAAAAGTTAAGCGCAGGAACGCTTTTCATCCATGCCGCTATATATTTTGGCTTCGTTTCCAGCACTCAAAAGTTCTGCAGCTTCAGCATCTTCAACACCGCAGCGCGTAAATATCCCGCCGCTTGCAAAAACTTTTGAGGAAAATTTGTGATTTACTTCAAATTTTAAAATAAAATGCCTCGCGATTAAATTTTAAATTTTAATTTAACGCGAGGCATTTTATTAATTTTTTATTTATTTAAAATCTTTCTCACGGCCTCTAAGTCTTCAGGCGTATCGACGCCGCAGCTATCATCATCTTGACACTCAGTTATCTTAACGCGTATCTTATAGCCGTTCTCTAATACTTTCAGCTGCTCGAGCGACTCGGCCTCGGCTAACGGCGTCATAGGCAGCGTGACGTATAAATTTAAAAAATCTAATTTATAGCCGTATATCCCAATATGTCTATAAATTTTAATTTTATTTTTATTTCTAATATACGGAATTACGGACCGGCTGAAGTAAAGCGCATCGCCTTTATTATCCATAACGACCTTCACGGCGTTTACATTATCAGCCTCGCTGAAATCTTTAAACGGCCTGCATAACGTCGCGAAGTTCACGCTGTCATCATGCAATAATCCAGCGACTTCGTCTATCATGACTGGATTTAATAAAGGCTCGTCGCCCTGAATATTTATTATTGCTTTTATATCTTTAATTTTATAAAGCTCACAATAAATTTTTGCGGCCTCGCAGACGCGGCTTGTGCCGTTGGGATGACTTGACGCAGTCATGACCGCCTCGCCGCCGAAATCTTTTACGGCATTAAATATTCTCTCGTCGTCAGTCGCAACTGCAACATCACACAACGAGCTTGATAATTTCGCCCGTTCGTAGACATGCTGTATCATCGGCTTGCCGCATATATCAGCCAATGGCTTGCCGGGCAAGCGGCTCGACTGCCACCTCGCAGGGATTATTCCCAAAATTTTAAAATTCTTATTATTCATTAAGCAATACCTGCCTTTAATATCTCGTGCAAGTGTATCATTCCAACCGGAATATTTTCGTCATTCACAGCTATTAATACGCTTATCTCATTGCGTTCCATGAGGCGCATAGCTTCAGCTGCCAGGCTCTCAGGGCTTATAGTCTTAGGCGTCTTAGTCATGGCATCTTCTATTTTAATATTAAACGCATTAACGCCAAATTTTTCAATCAAGCGTCTTAAATCGCCATCCGTAAAAATTCCCAATAATTTATTCGCATCGTCAACGACGCACGCCGCGCCGTAGTTGCCGCTTGTGATCGCAAATAAAGCATCTTTCACCAGCACGCCGCGCTTTATCACCGGCAGCTGCTCGCCTGTCCCCATTAAATCATTAACGCGCGTTAATAACTTGCGGCCAAGTGAGCCGCCCGGGTGAAACACAGCAAAGTCCTCGCGCTTCAAGCCTCTTAATATAGTAACTACAACGGCCAGTGCGTCGCCTATCGCAAGCTGCAAAGTCGTGCTGCTCATCGGCGCAAGCTCTAACACATCGCCCTCATGCTCAACGTGAGAATTTAAAACTATGTCGCAGTGTTTAGCTAACGGCGAGTCAGCGCCGCCGGTTATGGCTATGAGCTTCGCGCCCAGTCGCTGGAAGTGCGGCAGCAGCGCAACGACTTCACTCGTCGTGCCGCTGTTGCTGATTAAAATACCTACGTCCTCACGCCGTAACATGCCTAAGTCACCGTGAAAGGCTTCAGCCGCATGTAAAAAGAACGACGGCGTGCCCAGCGAAGCTAACGTAGCTGAAATTTTGCGGCCTATGTGGCCGGACTTGCCAAGCCCAGCGACTACTACGCGGCCTTTGCAGCTATAAATTAATTTAGCTGCCTGCACTAACTCATCGCCGATTTTATCAGCAGCTTTTAATAATTCGCCGGCCTCAGTCCGCAGTAATTTCTTGCCGGCTTCTAATAAATCTTTATCATTACTCATGACTTAATTTTCCTAAAGTATTATGAATTGCTAAGACTTCATCAATAAAATTCGCCATCTCGCTCAACGGGATCATATTAGGCCCGTCGCTTAAAGCATTTTTAGGATCAGGATGCG
>JAFUXM010000219.1 GCA_017470785.1 Synergistaceae bacterium | reverse complement strand
GACCATACCGGCTGAGACAGGCGCTAAGAAATTATTCTGTCACGACGCACCGGCAAGCGAGGCATTTTACAGCATGGGACTTGATGAGCTTGAGCCGCGAGCGCCGATTTTATTATGTGAGGGCTATGCAACCGGCGCATCACTGCGTGAACTTGCTGACTATTGCTATAAGCCGGTGGCCGTAATTTGCGCTATGAGCTGCCATAACTTGAAGAAAATCGCGCCGATTTTACGCAAGTATTATCCTAATAATAAGATAATAGTTATGGCCGATGATGACGCGAAGACCGCCGGAAACCCCGGCTTAAGCGCCGCTAATCAGGCTTATCAGTATGCAAATCTCGACGGCATATTTTCACCGCCGTTTAATTCTCCTGATGACGGCACAGACTGGAACGATTATGCGGTAAAATACGGCTATAAACGGGCTAAAGAGGTAATAGACCATCATATTAGATGGGTGTATAAGACGCCTGAAGAGCGCGAGCGTGAGGCAAGAATAGCTAAAATCGAGGCGTTAGACCCGATAATTAACGCGGCTGACCTCGTTGATATGGAATTCCCAGATATAAAATGGGCAATACCAGGCTTAGTTCCGACCGGCCTTGCGCTGTTATGCGGCAATCCTAAGGCAGGAAAAAGTATGATGGTACTGCACATGGCGCTTGCCATTGCTTACGGCGGCTATGCTTTCGGCAATATTAAATGCGAGCAAGGCCGCGTGCTGTATCTTGCACTTGAAGACGACCGGCGCAGGCTGAAATCAAGGATTAGAAACTCGTTTGGGATTGATATTAAGAACAAGCAAGCTTTAAGCAAGTTTGATATAAAGCTCTCGATACCGCGCGAGCATGAGGGCGGCCTTGAGTATCTTGATTATTATTTAAGCTTGAACCCTGATACGAGACTTGTTATAATAGATACGTTCCAAAAGTTTAGAAAGCAGCTGTCAAGCAAGGGCAATATTTACTCTGAGGACTACGAGGCCGCCGCCGATATAAAGCGGCTTGCTGATAAGTATCAGGTTGCAATTCTCGTAATCCATCACTTGCGGAAGATGCAGGATAATAACGACCCGTTCAATGAAATATCGGGTACAAACGGCATAGCCGGAGCAGCGGACACGAGTTTAATCTGGAAGCGGGAACGCCGCGCGAATTATGGAACGCTTGAGATAACAGGCCGTGACGTTGAGGAAAAGAAATATAGAATTACTTGCGAGAACTTTGACTGGTTTTTATCCGGCGAAGTCGAGGACGAGGGCGAGCCTGAAGCCAGTAAAGCCCCGTTGTCGCAGAGCAAGCTTGATATAATAAATTATCTTGCAGCCAACCCCGGCCAAACTCCAAAGGAAATCGCAGACGCATTAAAGATTGATTATGAAGCTGTTAAAAAGCGCTTAGTCCGCATGGCTAACGACGGAATAATCCATAAGACAGGTTCAATGTATTACGCTAATTCTGACGAGGATGAGGAGTAAAAAACATGTTAAAAAATGTCCCTGTGTCCCTGAAGCCTATAAAAGCATTACAAATACTAAATTTAGGTAATGTCCCTGTAATGTCCCTGAATGTCCCCGATGTCCCTGTAGGGACAAGAGGGACACAGAGGGACAAAAGGATGTCCCCGCGTAAACACTGTAAACATCAAGCTTAATGGGCTATAGGGACAAAGGGACAAAATTTTCGCCGGATTTTGAATTAGAATTTTAAAACGGAGTGAGAGGATAATTGAGTACGTTAATCAGCATATGGCTTGACGGCCTTCCGCCGTCCGTAAATCATCTGTATAAATACGGCAATAAGCGGGCATACATCAGCGCCGAAGCCAGAACATGGCAAAAGTACGCGGCAGCCGCGATGAAGCTTAATTATAACAAAAACGCAGTGCCGAGCGGTGCGCCGGTAAAAGTTAAAATACGTTTCATCACGTCTGATAACCGGCGATGGGATATTGACAACAGGCTTAAAAGCTTGCTTGACTGTTTAATGAAGGCCGGAATAATACTTGATGACAGCCAAGTCCATGCGCTGGATATGCGGCGTGAGAATGTAAAGGGCGCTGTATCGCAGACGTTTATTGAAGTCAGGGAGTTATAAATGTTGCTGCCGGTTGAGAAACGTTTATATACTTACTTCGAGGACTTAGCTATGATAGAGCGGCTGGAGCGGGAGATAAATAATATTATGTCAGTGCATGGGCAGGACTTGCAAGCCGGCCATACAGGCGGGGCTAACAGCCCAGTTGAACAGCGTTTTAATCTCGTGCAGCCTTTACAAAACAAAATAGCTAAAATCAAACGCGAGATAGAGCCGGTTACAATCTTAATCCGCGATTTGCCGGAAGCTTTGTGCGATTTATTTTACTTGCATTATTACCGCAAAATCAGCTGGAATAAAATAGCTAAGCTAAAGAATATCAGCCGTATGACTTTATGGCGGTATAAGCGCAAATTATTAAAGCTTGCGCAAAAGTATTTAGGGAATTTGCCGGATTAAATAGGGTGTTACATTTTTGTTACGTTTTTGATACATTGACTTTACAAATAAACGTGTTAAAATTAAGCTATATATTAATATGGACGATATGGGGGACGGCTCAAAGCTGCCCCCTTTTTTTATGGGCGAAGCGAGGCGGTAAATATGGCACTCACAGCCAAACAACGCGCATTCATTGAGTACTACACAGGCAACGCTGCCGAGGCCGCTATTAAGGCCGGTTACAGCAAAGACAGCGCTTATACATTAGGGCAAAGATTAATGAATAATGCTGAAGTTATAGCGGAGATTAAAGCCCGCGAGGCTAAACGTCTTGAGCCGGATATTGCTACACGTGAAGAACGTTTTAAATTCTGGACAAGAGCTATGCGCGATGAAGATACGCCGATGAAAGAACGTTTAAAAGCCTCAGAGTTATTAGGCAAGGCTGAAGGCGACTTCTTGGAGCGGGTAGAAATGGAGCATACCGGCAGCTTAGATATACGGGGCGAGGTTCGGCTGAGACTGCTGGAGCTGATGAAGGAGAAACGGGACAGTGAGCGGAAGCAAGCCGACAACGATTGACGAGAGCGCGGAATTAGAATTAAAGACTGTAAATTCACTTGTTGAGTTCAGGCAGGAATTTATACCGGCGGCGGGAGACGTTAGTCCCGCCAAGTTCCATGACGAATGGAGCGATATTTTATTAAACGGCAAAGGCCATTTCGCTATCGAGGCGTTTCGCGAGAGCGCTAAAACGCAGATAGTTATCAGGGCTAACTTGCTGCACGCGTTGACCTATCCGCAGGAACACCGGAGCTATATAGTCATAATCTGCGCTACGCAAACTACAGCCGGAAAGCGGCTTAAAGACGTATCGAGGGATTTTCAAGCATCAAAAGAGCTGTCTAAACTGGTTGATAAGGTAGTAGAAGTCAGTGAACGGGCGTTTGAGGTCAAGTATATAAATGGGCAGAGCGTGAGGCTTGAGGCGTACGGCAAAGGAGCGGCGATAAGGGGCTTGAGCTGGGGAGCGCGGCGGCCTGATTTAATCGTGATAGACGACCCGCAGGACACAGAAGACAGCCGGAGCGAGACCGTGACCGAGAGCGACTGGGACTGGTTTTTAAGCGACGTGTATTTCTTAGGCAAGAACAGCCGGATATTCTTAATCGGCAATAATCTGGGCGAGCGCTGCATCATAGAGCAAGTGATTAATAACGCGGAAGCGCTGCACTTCACGGCAAGGCGCATTGCGATACTTGATGAGCAAGGGCGCAGCGCGTGGCCTGCGCAATGGCCGGTAGCTAAGATAGAGCAGCAGCGGGAAGAGTTTGCGCTGATGGGCAAGACCGACGTATGGTATCGGGAGCGCATGTGTCAGGCTATCAGCCCTGAAAGTCAGAAATTCAAGCGTGAATACTTTAGATATTATGAAGGCCGTTTAGACTTAGCCAACATGAATATCTATACAACAGTTGATTTAGCGGTGAGCCTGAAGGTCAATGCGGACTACAGCGCGATTGTCACGATAGGAGTAAATCCTGAAGGTCACTGGTTCGTGCTTGACATAGAGTATGGCCGGTACGACCCGACAACGACAATGGACGCGGTATTTTCAGCCGTGCAGAAATGGCATCCGTTATGCGTCGGAATTGAGACAGTGGCGTATCAAGCGGCGTTAAAGCACTTTTTAGAGAAGGAAATGCCGAAGCGCGGGACGTTCTTTAGAATTCAGGAATTAAAGGCTGAGAAGAAGAAAGAGCTTAGAATAGACGCGTTACAGCCGAGGTTTGCGGTTGGGACAGTCTGGTTCAAGCGCAATGCGCAGTGGCTGAGCAAGCTTGAGGGCGAGCTGTTA
This sequence comes from Synergistaceae bacterium, assembly GCA_017470785.1. GTDB lineage: Bacteria > Synergistota > Synergistia > Synergistales > Aminobacteriaceae > JAFUXM01. Next base: position 5,803 of record JAFUXM010000219.1, on the reverse strand, counting down.
GCGTTCCCCCATGGGGCACATGATGACGTGATAGACGCGCTGGCCTACATGGAGCAAATAGCTAATGCGCCTGCAAGTATAAAATGGAGTGATGCGAGTTGGAACAGGACAGCTGGGGCGTTGTAGAGCCTGAGAGCAATATAGATTTCAAGAAGATAAAAAAGACGGTATTAGCTGATATACAGCGGGCTAACGCGTTTTACACTGAGAAAGTCGAGCATGTTTTAAGGCGGCGACATCAGATTTACGAGGCCGACCGCAAATATTACAAGAAGAGATTTCCGAACACGGACGGACAGAGCAAGTTTGTCAGCTATGATTTTTGGAGCATGGTACAATGGGCGATACCGTCAGTTATGAACTCGTTTTTTGGAACGGACGAGGCTGTGGCGATAATAGGGCGTAACAGCGAGGACGTGAGCAAAGGCGAGAAGTTTAAACAGCTTATAGATTATCAAATCATGACGCAGAACCCGGGCTTTTTATTATTATGGGACTGGTTCAGCGATGCGTTTCAGTACGGATTAGGCGCTATTAAAGTTTGGTGGAAGCGGGAAGCTGAGTTAGGCGAGGTATCGCTTGATTACATTGACGGGCTGAACTTGCAGCAGTTAATGCAAAATCCGTGGTGTGAGATTATAAATGTAGAAGGGCCTGATATGTTCGGCGGGTATTTTGCGCAGTATCAGGTGAAGCGGCTGAAGGAGAATAAGCCAATACTTGAGCCGGTGCGTGTTACGGACTTGCGATGGTCGCCTGAGGCACGCAGCCTTGACGAGGCTAATTTCATAGCACAGCGTAAGGCGGTTACAGCAGACCATTTAAGGCGGCAGGCGCAGGCCGGTGTGTATGACATAGACGCAGTGGAGCGGGCGCTTAAGGCCGACAGTGAGAACGGCATCATCTGGACTGACTTTGAAAAAGAATTAAACGATGAGACCGGCGAGTATCGCAATTCAGAGGAAGACCCCGCGCGGGGCGTTCATGAGCTGTATGAATGCTATATCAAGCTTGATATAAACGGTGACGGGCTTTTAGAAGACGCGATAGTTACGGTAGTAAGCGATGAGATTATCAGGCTTGAAGAAAATCCATGGGGCAGAGCGCCGATATTTGCGTTATCTCCGGTACGCGACCCGTTTAAAGTCTTAAGCGCAATCAGCTTTGCCGAGATAGTCGGGGAAATACAGGATTTAAAGACTGCATTAATCCGGCAATTTATCATAAACACAGTCAAGACCAATAATCTGCAATGGTTTATTAATGACACGCAAGTTAATATAGCTGATTTAAAGGAGAACCGGCAATTTATCAGGACGAACGGCGACCCGCGCACAATAGCCGTACCGTTCCCGCAGGCGGGAGTTGCGCCGTGGACAATGAACTTCTTTGAATATCTTGAAGGGACGCTTGAGCAGTGGACAGGGCGGACGCGCTATAATCAGGGCACGGACAGCTCAAGCCTGAATAAGACGGCGACCGGAATTAGCTTGCTGCAACAGGCGAGCGAGCAGCGCATAGATTATATAGTGCGGGTGTTTGCCGAAACGGGCATGAAAGAGCTGTTAAGATTTTTAGTTAGGCTCAATCAGCAATACATAGACCAAGCGCAGGTAATCAGGCTGAATAATCAGCCGTTAGAAATCAGCTTAGATGATTTAAGCGGTGAATTTGATATAGACGTGAACACCGAGGCGGGAGTAGGACGGCGTAAGCAGAATATTCAGAATTTGCAGTTCTATTTATCAGCGATAGCGCCGACTGGAATGCAAATCGGGGCAATCACGCCTGGTGAATGGGCGCGGGCGGCGCAAAAGCTTTTAAGCGACAGCGGCATACGCGACCCCGAGAGCTATATCTTAGACCCTGAAATAATTAAACAGCAGTTCTTTATGCAGATGGGGCAGCAAATGGCTTTACAGCAAGCACAGCAGGCACAAGAGTTATTAGCGCCGGAAGAAAGCAAGAATAAATCAGGAGGTTTATAAAATGACGGAAGAAACGCGTACTGAGCTTATGGGAGAGGCGAGGCGGGGACGGAACTGGCAGATAGCAGCGTCAGTGTTGGAAACGTTTTGCGCGGCCTATCGGGAGCAGGTAATCGACAAGCTTGAAAATAACACAGAGAGCGACCCGACGGCCTTAATTAGCTTATTAATTGCGATTAAGACATTCCGGCTTACGGCCTTAAGCTACATACAGCAGGGCGAGCAGGCGGAAAAAGAGCTTAAAGAGGCAGAATTAGAACAGGAGAATATAAAAGATGAGCAATAACGGGCGGAATAAGAGCGTATCAGGCGTTGTTATAGATGAGCGGGTACTGGATATGATATTCATCGAAATATTAAAGTATGAAGAATTTTTAAGAACGCCGCAGGAGAAAGCGCAGTATCGGCGCAAGCTGAAAGAGTATCGGGATAATATCAGGGCGAAAGCTAAAGAGAGTGAAGCAAGCGAAAGCGAGGGCGAGGCTGAATAATGGACGAGCAGGAGATTATACAGACTGGACAGAATGCAGTGCAGGAGAGTGAACCTGTCGGAAATTCCGAACAGTTGCCAAGCGAACCAGCGCCGGAAGCGCCGCAGCCTGAATTACCTAAAGACAGTGAAATAGGGGTTAATGAGGACGGCGAACTGACAATCAGCGATGATTTTTTCAGTGAAGCGAGCGAGGCTAAGCAGCAAGAGCCGGAGCAGCCCGAGCAGGGCTTAAGCGATGATTATTTTCGGGATACGCCGTTTGAGCAGTGGGACGAGAGCAAACTCACGGGCGACGTAACGTATTATGTGCAGTTTGTGAAGGAGCAGTTAGCACGGCGGCAGGCGCAGGCTAATTTCATGGCGCAGCAGGCGGAATTGCAGAAGCAGCAAGAGGCGCAGCTCCCCAAGCCCTATACGGCTAAAGAGCTTGCAGATGACGCAAATAAGCTTGCACGGGAGCGGCTGGGACTTGATGCAGACGAAGAAATAGACATGTACGACCCTGAGCATTACGCGGCAATGCAGCAGGCCGTAAATGAGCTTAATGCACAGCGGGAAGAGCAGATTTCAAAAGCCAAGAATTTAAATCAGGCGCAGGCGCAATTCGGCCAGTACTGGGCTGACTTGAGCTCTAAGTCGTATTTTAATGACTTTGACAGCTGGATTACAGGCGTCTTGAATAAATCCGGTAAAAGTCCGCAGATGTTAGCTGACTATATACAGCGGACGGGTGACTTTGAAGGAGCGCAGCGCGTGCTGAACACGTGGCAGAATGCTTATCTACAGCAGAAGCAGGCTAACCGCAATCAAGTCAAAACAAATGCGCGAATACCCAGTATAGAGAACGCAAATAACGCGGTGCAAACGGGCGGCAGACGGTTTAATTTAGCGGCGTTTAAGGAAATGGACGATGAACAGCAGGCGCAAGCCTTAATTAACGCCGGTTATGTGACTATCTAAAAGCATTATTTATCACAAGGAGGAATATAAATGGCAAGCAATACTTATGCGGCAGTGGGCAATAAGGAAGATGTCAGCGACATTATAACTAATATCGCCCCGTATGATACGCCGCTGTTCAACAGAATAGGAAGGACGCGGGCTACTGAGACGTATCATGAGTGGCTTGAAGATACGTTAGACGGGCCTGTAAAGAATGCGTATCCTGAAGGATTTTCGTTCTTTACGCAGGCAGTGCCGCCGCGCACAAGGCTGGGCAACTACACGCAGATTATGTCGAAGGGTATTCATGTTACCGGCACGCAGGAAGTAGTAGCTAAATACGGCGGAATTACAAGCGAAATTGCGTATCAGATGCAGAAGACGCTAAAAGAATTAGCGTTTGACTGTGAGAACGCGATAATCACGCAGAACACGGTGAACCCGGGCAGTGCGGCTAATATGCAGCGGGAGTTCGGCGGCATCCCGTACTGGATAGTTACTCATGTATTAAGCAACAACGGTGCGGCAAGACCTTTGACGTTTGACTTAATCAATAACGCGTTAGAGCAGGTCTGGAATGACGGGGGCAAGCCGACTATGCTGTTGGTATCGCCGCGCAACAAGCGCGTTGTATCGACATTCACGGCAGGCAATACTAAATACATGGAAGGCAATAACACAAATAAGCTCAAGCAAGTAATTTCAGTTATTGAGACTGATTTTGGAGTGCTGCAGTGCGTGACTGACAGATTTATGCCTAATGACGTAATATACGGACTGAGCCCTGAATATATTAAAAAGGCGTTCTTAAGGCCGTTCAGACAGGGGACGCTGCCTAAGATAAACGATATGGAGCGGCGTAATATTTTAGGAGAGTGGACACTGGAGATGCGGGCTGAGAAGGCGCATTTTGCGATACAGGACTTAGACGGGATAGTACCGGCTACGGCTTAATTCAATTCAGCATGAGCGTATATCAAGAGTTTGAAAATAAAGACGGCGAAGAGTTTAAGCTGATTAATCATCTCAACACGGACGATATAGAGCGGCTGAACTGGCAAACTGCGCAGGAGAGCGGCAAGGGCTTTATCAGAGATGATAATGGCAATGTGAGCGGGCGGTTAGTGGCTAATATTCCGGCGGAAGAGGCGGCTATGTTAGAGCAAGCAAAGGATTTAGACTGGCTTGCGTTCTCACGCAATCAGGATAGGGCGGCGTTCAGGCGGTTATTAAAACGCTTCCCGTATTGGCAGTGCTGCGAGGGCAATATCTAAAATGCTTGCGGTAAGCGATTTAGTCACAAGCTTGCGGTATGCACTCGGTGATATGCAGGGTGTGAGCTTAAGCGACTTTGAGCTAATCGAGGGGCTGAATAACGCAGTGAGATTATTATTCAGCCGGATGGGGCAGCGATTTATATTTGCCGCCCGCAAACGGCAAGTGCTGACAATCAGCAAGAACTCAGAGACAACGCCGCTGCCGTCTAACTTTAACGGGATTTATAAAGTCTGGAATGCAGATAAAGCTTTAAGCGAGCCGGTGACGTTCATACCTGAAAGCAGCTGCAAATATCGCATAACGGGCGTAAATTTCTATGCTCCAGCCGGTACTTACGGCATAGAGTATTATTATTTACCGACTAAAGTCTATAACTTAGATGACTATATAGACGCTCCTGAAAGCGTTGAGCCGTACATTGCCAAGATAGCCGAGGCGTTAATCAAGAAAGATACGGAGCTTGCGGCGCAGGAAATAGAGCTGTGCTGTGATGCACTGGCCGGAGCTAACACAACTCATTATCCGTATATCGGGCCGGTTGAAATCTTAGGCGGCAGGGTGTGAGCTAAATCATGACAAAACTTGAGATATTAAAGTATGTTAGGCGGTTTATCAGCGATGAGCAAGCGACGGGTTATACAGACACGGCGAACTTAGAGCAGCCTGACGGCAAGGACGAGCTGATAAATTATCTTGACCGTGCAGTTGAGACGTACAGTGAGCGGCAAGCGGCGGCGCGGGATATGCGGTTAGTTAAGAGCCTGAGCGTAACTAACGGTATGGCAATTCCCAAAGACTTTTTAGGCTTTGCGGGGTTAGTGCCTATCAGCACGGCTGATAACGCGTTTAGGTTTTACGGCCATACGAGTACGCTGGCGATAAAGTATTTTGCGCGGCTGCCGTATGTATCGGGCTTTAATGACAATGACAGCTTGCCGTATCAGCATGACCAAGAGATGACGATAGCGGCGCTTGCAGCGATATACGCGCTTAACAAGCATGAATTCAACGTATCACAGGATTTAATGTTACTGGGTTACGGTGGGGGTGCGGCGGCGAATGGCGATACTGACGGGCAAGCATCCTAATGCGCAGCGTGTAT
>JAFUXM010000218.1 GCA_017470785.1 Synergistaceae bacterium | reverse complement strand
TCGCTCATTTCCTGCTGCAGCTTGCTTATCGAGTTATTTGTTTCTTCGCGCAGCCGACTTATCGAGCTGTTTGTTTCTTCGCGCAGCCGACTTATCGAGCTGTTTGTTTCTTCGCGAAACTTTACTATTGAGCTATTTGTATCTTCACGCAGCCTGCCTATTGAGCTGCTTGTATCTTCATGCAGCCGACTTATCGAGCTGTTTATATCCTCATGCATCCGGAAAGCTAACGCCTCTTGCTTTGCTAAACTTCTGTCAATCAAAGCCTCAATGCGTCCAAGCGCCGCATCAAAAACATCTTTTCTCACAAACTCATCAGCCATAATCGCCGCCCCCTTTTCTAATCTAAATTTAAATTTGATTTTCTATAATTATATCTCAAAAATAAAAAAGCCCGGGCAATTTTACCCGAGCCTTTTATTAATTTAATTTCATTAATTTAAATTTTAAAATCTAACGCGTTATCTTTTATATCTATCTCAACGCTTGAATTGTCCTTGACGCCGCCGGCTATCAAAGCCCGGGCTAATTTAGTCTCGACGTTGTGACTTATATAACGCTTAAGCGGCCTTGCTCCATAGACCGGATCATAGCCGGCATCGGCTATAAACTCTATTGCCGCATCACTGAAGTTTAAATTTATATGCCGGTCGCTTAATCTATCGCCTAAGTGCGCTAATAATAATTTCACGATCTCTTTGACTTCAGCCTTAGTTAATGGCTTAAAGAATACTATATCGTCAACGCGATTTAAAAATTCCGGCCTGAAGTTTCCGCGCAGGACTTTCATGACTTCGTCGCGTGTTTTATCGCTTATAGCGCCATTATCATCAATGCCGCTTAATAAATATTCGCTGCCGATATTGCTCGTCATGATGATAACAGTATTTTTAAAATCTACAACTCTGCCGTGGCTGTCAGTGACGCGGCCATCGTCTAAGATTTGCAATAAAATATTAAACACGTCCGGATGCGCCTTCTCGATCTCATCAAATAAAATTACGCAATACGGCCTGCGTCTCACAGCCTCAGTAAGCTGGCCGCCCTCGTCATATCCTACATAACCGGGCGGCGCTCCGACAAGCCGCGACACCGAGTGCTTCTCCATGTACTCGGACATGTCTATTCTGACTATATTATCTTCGCTGTCGAACAGCGCCTCGGCTAAAGTCTTTGCAAGCTCAGTCTTGCCCACGCCGGTTGGCCCTAAGAATATAAACGATCCGATCGGCCTCTTAGGATCGCGTATGCCGCTGCGGGCTCTTAACACAGCGTCAGCTACAAGCTGCACAGCCTCGTCCTGTCCAACTACCCGCTTATGCAGCACTTCGTCAAGCTTCAATAATTTTTCACGCTCGCCCTCAAGTAAACGCGTTACGGGAATGCCAGTCCACCGGCTGACTATATCAGCTATCTCATCTTCAGTGACTTCCTCACGCAGCAATTTATTATTATTGCTATTAATACTTGCGGCCTGCTCTTTATCTTTTAACTCAGCCTCTAATTTATTCAGCTTGCCGTATCGCAGCTCAGCTACTTTATTTAAATCATACTCGCGCTCTGCCTTCTCGATCTCAGCTTTAACTTTATCTATCTGCGTTCTAAGTTCCCTTATGCCTGATATTGCGCCCTTCTCATTCTCATACTGCGCACGTAAAGCGTCAGCCTCGCTCCGTGCATCCTGCAATTCCTTTTGCAATGCTTTTAAACGCTCCTGCGACGCTGCATCGCTCTCACGTTTTAACGCCGTCTCCTCTATCTCAAGCTGCATAACTTTGCGCGACGCCGCGTCAAGCTCACTCGGCAGCGAGTCAATCTCAGTCCGTATCATCGCGCAGGCCTCGTCGACTAAGTCTATGGCCTTATCAGGCAAAAATCTATTAGTTATATAGCGATTAGATAACACAGCTGCAGCAACAAGCGCATTATCGCGAATTTTCACACCATGATGAACCTGTAATTTTTCGCGTAAGCCGCGCAATATAGAAATAGTATTTTCAACGTCGGGCTGCTCAATATTCACAGGCTGGAAACGTCTCGCAAGCGCAGCATCTTTCTCGATATATTTGCGATATTCATCGACTGTCGTAGCGCCTATGCAGTGCAGCTCACCCCGGGCAAGCATCGGCTTAAGCATATTGCCGGCATCAACTGCGCCTTCGGCTGCACCTGCGCCGACTATCGTGTGCAGCTCATCGATAAATAAAATAATTCTGCCGTCGCTCTGCTTCACTTCGTTTAATACGGCCTTTAAGCGCTCTTCAAACTCGCCGCGAAACTTTGCGCCCGCAACTAAAGAACCCATGTCAAGCGCAAATACCGTGCGGTCTTTAAGCCCCTCAGGCACGTCACCGCGCACTATGCGCTGCGCCAGTCCCTCAACTATCGCCGTCTTGCCGACGCCCGGGTCGCCGATTAAAACCGGATTGTTCTTAGTCTTGCGGCTTAAAATTCTTATCACGCGTCTAACTTCTTCGTCACGGCCAATGACCGGATCAAGCTTGCCGCTCTTAGCCGCCTGCACTAAATCACGGCCATACTTTTCAAGTGCTTGATACGTCGCTTCAGGGTCAGCGCTCTGCACCCGCTGCGAGCCTCTAACCTCAGTCAAAGCTTTTAAGAAATTTGCCTCGTCAATATTAAATTTCTTAAATATTTTGCCCAGCGTGCTATTCGCATTATCTTCAAGCATAGTCAAAAATAAATGCTCAACTGAGACGTACTCATCTTTTAAACTATCAGCGCGGCTCTCGGCATCATTCAAAATTTTATTAAGCCGCTGCGTTAAGTAAATTTTTCCGCTCTCAACGCCCGAACCCGTCACACGCGGCAGCTTGTCTATAATCTCACGCGTAACTTCAAGGCTTAAGCTCTCAGCATCAACGCCCATTTTATTCAATAAATTATTAATCAATCCAGCTTTATCATTTAATAAAGCTATTAATACATGCTCGGCGTCCACCTGCTGATGATTATATTCACTTGCTATAACCTGCGCCTGCGCCAAAGCTTCCTGACTTTTGCGCGTCAATTTATTAATGTCCATTCTCTTCATACACCCCTTTACATAAGCCTGACTAAATTTGACTTTTAACTTGCAGCAAATTATAGCACGTTTAAAATTTCTTGCAAGATAATTTATATTTAAAAAAATAACAGGGAGCGTTAAGCCCCCTGTTTTATCTCATAAAATTTATAATTTACTTTTCAATTACGGATTTGCCGGTCTTAGGCCGATATGGCTTGGGCCATTCCGCTCTTTGATTTTAGCATCAACCTCTGCGATCTGCCGCTCAAGCCTCTTAAGCCTTGCGTTTTGATTATTGACCTTTGACTGGTCGCGCTTGATAGACTCTTCTAATTTTTTATTCTCAGCCTCGAGCTTATTTATTTTATTTGTCTGGAAGGCTATCTGCTTCTTAGACGCTTTGCGCTTACTCCGCAGCTTCGCAAGCTCCGCCCGGGCGCTTTTAAGCTCTTTTCGATTTTGACTTAGCTTATGCTGTTGTTTGTTTAAATCTCCCTGAGACTGCCGCAATTCTTGCTTAAGCGAATTACGCTTGCCCTCAAGCTCGCCTTTCTCACGCCGAAGCGCTGCCAAGTCCCTTGACGCCGCTGCCGCAAATCTCACAGGGCTTAAAGCAAAGATTAAAGCAAAAAATAAAATAAATGCCGCGCACCGCCTGAACTTCATTACAAATCACTCTCCTTGCAAAAATTTATAAATTCATAAAATTATAAAATTTTTCATATTTTAAATCAATCGGCAATTTAGCCTGTAATTTAAATTTTAAAAATTTTAAAATTGTGTATAATAAAATAAATTTTAAATTTTAAATTTAGAACTGGAGACTTGAATATAAAAATGCAGATCAAGACAGAACGTTTCGGCGACGTGAATTATAATTCAAACGACGTGCTGAATTTTCCGCGGGGCATTCCGGCCTTTGAAGATAAACTTAACTGGATATTAGTCGGCAATGACGATAACGCTGTTAAATGGCTTCAGAGCGTTGATGACGGCGAGCTTGCCTTGCCAGTCACTTCGCCTGATGCAGTGCAAAGCGATTATAACGCCCGCATCCCCGACGACGAGATAGCTTTAATAAGCGACAATAAGCCATGCAATCCGGCGGACTTGGCCTTATTAATAGTCGTATCTATTCCTGAGCTTGCGCCATGGAACATGACTGCGAATTTACGGGCGCCGATTTTAATTAACTTAAAGACGCATAAGGCCGTGCAAGTTATCGCGCTCAACGAAGAATATCCCATCAGGCACATAGTCTTCCCTGAAGACGTGCGCAACAAGATGAAGCGCAGCGCAAATTTAAATAAAAGTCAGGAGGCTCGGAATTAACATGTTAGTACTGAGCCGCAGAGTAAACGAGTCAATTCAAATTGGCACTGACATCGAAGTCATGATAATAGACGTTCGGGGCGACGTAGTGAGATTAGGCATAACAGCGCCGCAGGCAACTCAAATTTGGCGCAAAGAACTCTGGGATGTAATCGTTCAAGAGAACAGGGCAGCAAGCAAGAATATTCAGCCCATAAGCACGCCGCAGCTGCCTGTTTCAACTTTCTCGAGATTATCTAAAATTCCGACAGTGCATCCTGACCAGCCTTAATATATTAATATTAAAAATTACCCGGGCCGCTAAACAAGCCCGGGATTTTTTTATTTAAAATTAAAATATTTTTTCGCATTATTATAGCTAATATCGCTCACGATTTTGCTTAAAGCTTTTAAGTCATTAGGGTAAAGGCCGCGTGCTACAAATTCGCCTAACACACTGCATAATATGCGCCTAAAATATTCATGTCTTGAATGCAGGCTTAACACGCAGCGGCTGTCCGTCAGCATCCCAATAAATCCAGCTAAATAGCCCTGATTAGCTAAGGACTTTAAATGCGATATAATACCATCTAAATTATCATTAAACCACCAAGCCGCGCCGTGCTGTATCTTGCTGATGCCAGCGTTATTAAAGCTTGTATTAAAGCAGCCGCATATAATATCTATCGCTGAATTATCATTGGCATTTAAGCTGTATAAAATAGTTTTTGGCAAGTTGCCTAAGCGCTCGAGCGAACCTAAGAATTTTGCGGTCTGGCCTGAAGGTATAGAGTGATCTATGCAGTCATAGCCGGAGTCAGCGCCCAGCGTCTCGAACATAGGGCCGTTATTGTCGCGCTGGCAGCCATAATGAATTTGCATGATCCAACCGCGCTTTTTATACTCACGGGCTGCGAAAGTCATGAAAGCCGTCTTAAATTTAGTCTGTTCGTTATCATCAGGAATTTGGCCGCCGATCCTTGCCGAGAAAATATTCTCGATCTCATCGTCATAGGCCGGTGCGTAAACATCGCAGCTCAGCGCGTGGTCGCTCAGAGTGCAGCCCCGCGCCGCAAAATAATCCATGCGCTGCTTTAATGCAGCCTTTAAATCCTTAAACGAGTTAATATTCATGTCTGCTGCTTGCTCGAGCTGCACGAGATAGTCGCGCCACCCGGGCTTCTCTATGTTCAGCGCCTTATCAGGCCGCCATGTCGGCAGCACGCGAGTACTAAAATTATTAAGCTTCTCGTGCCACTCCAAATTATCAGCCGGATCATCAACAGTGCAGATAACTTCAACGTTGCTGCGCTTGATTAAAGCTCTAACGCTAAAATCCGCCTGCTGCAATTTCTTATTGCATAATTTCCAAACATCTTCAGCCGTGTCAGCATTCAACAGGCCGTCATAATCAAAAAATCTGCGCAATTCTAAATGCGACCAGTGATATAACGGGTTGCCTACTGCCAGTCCTAACACTTCAGCCCATTTTAAAAATTTCGCGTGATCGTCAGCGCTGCCAGTTATAAATTCCTCGCTCACGCCTGCGCAGCGCATTAACCGCCATTTATAATTATCAGCCCCAAGCCATGCCTGCGTGATATTTTCATAGCGCAAGTCATCATAAATATCTTTAGGGCTTATATAACAGCGATAGTCGATAACGGGCAGCGCATCCGCCGTCCCGTGATATAATTTCTTTGCCGTCTCAGTCTCGAGCAAAAAGTCATCGTCCATAAAAGCCATAACAAAATTCCTTTCAAGTTTTAAATATTTTAAAATATTTTACAGCGTAGCTCCATTCTTAAATATCGCCATTCCTTGAAAATTATTAATCTCGTTTCTGGTCTTCTTGCCTGACGCGACTTCAAGCACGAAATTAAATAAATCTAATGCTCTATCATGCAAAGTGCCGCCGTGAACTAACGTGCCTGCATCGAAGTCTATCCAGTTGGATTTTTTAGCAGCAAGCTCTGAGTTGCTGGAAATTTTTACGGTCGGAGCAGGGCATCCAAACGGCGTGCCTCTGCCGGTTGAGAATAAGACTAACTGCGCTCCGGCAGCAGCCAGCGCAGTCGATGCGACTAAATCATTGCCCGGCGCAGATAATAAGCTCAAGCCATGCGCTTTAACCCTGTCAGCATATTTTAATACGTCCATAACCGGCGCACTGCCGCTCTTCTGCGTGCAGCCCAGAGCCTTATCTTCAAGCGTCGTAATGCCGCCTGCGCGATTACAGGGCGACGGATTTTCATACACCGGCTGCCCGTACGACTCAAAATATGCCTTAAAATCATTAATTAATTTCACAGTCTTTTCATAATTTTCTTCAGTCTCGCAGCGGCCCATTAATAAAGTCTCAGCGCCGAACATCTCCGGCACTTCAGTTAAGATAGTGCTGCCGCCGCATGAAATTAATAAATCAGAGAAGCCGCCTATAGTCGGATTGGCCGTGATACCAGACAGGCCGTCGCTGCCCCCGCACTTCAGGCCTACTACAAGCTCGGCAGCGCTGCACTGCTCCCGCTTGTCACTGCGCATTCTTAACGCAAGTTCTTTTAATAATTCAAAACCAGCTTCAAGCTCATCATCAACTTCCTGCGCAATTAAAAATCTCGCGCGCTCCGCGTCATAGCCGTATTCATCCAAATATTTTTTAATAGTATCAATGCCTGAATTTTCGCAGCCAAGACCGAGCAATAACACGCCGCCGGCGTTGGGATGCGTGACTAAATCAGCTAAAATCTTACGGGTATTTTCCTGATCCTCGCTCAGCTGCGAACAGCCGTACGGATGCGTAAAGGCTCTGACGTTATCGATCCCATCGCCTAATAAACTTTTAGCTCTGTCAGCTAAACTCTCGCAAATATCATTCACGCAGCCGACCGTCGGGATAATCCATAATTCATTTCTAATTCCGGCGCGGCCTACCTTGCGCTTATAGCCATTAAAATAGCTCGGCTCGTGCTGCTTCATAACCGGATGCACCGGCTGCCACGAATATTCTTTAGCGCTGCTGAGCAGCGTACGCAAGTTCTCAGTGTGAACGTGGCCGCCCTTTGCTATATCGCTCTTGGCCTCACCAATCGGGAAGCCGTACTTAATAACCGGCTCACCGGCCTTAATATCGCGCAGCGCGATTTTATGTCCCATTTTAATATCTTCAGTCACAGTGACACAGCCTCGCAGAGCTGAAACATGTACGGTCTCACCGGCTTTAATAGGCTGCAGCGCTACGGCCACCATGTCATTATCATTAATCTTTATAACTTTATTCATGCTTTGCTCCTTAATATAAATTTTTTTAAAAATAAGCGGCGATTATAAATTACCGCCGCTTATTATATTAAATATTATTTTTAAAATTAAAATAATTTAGCCGAATTTTACATCTTGATAATCATCGCTGTTAGTTAATAACACGACTACGGTCTCGGGCTTGCCGGCGGCCTGAATTTTCGCACGGTCAAAGCTCATTAGCTTCTGCCCCTTCGTAACTTTATCGCCCTCGGCTACAAAATCTATAAAGCCGTCGCCGTTCATCTCGACCGTGTCAATGCCGACATGAATTAATAATTCCATATCGTCATTGCCCGTTATGCCTATCGCGTGCTTGCTCTCAGCAACGCTCGAGATTTCACCGTCATACGGCGCATAGACTATATTATCTTCAGGCTCGATGCCCACGCCTTGGCCTAACGTGCCTGCTGCAAACGTCGGGTCTTTAATCTCAGTATAAGCTATGACCTTGCCCTTCACCGGCTGATAAATATTCCCAGCCGAGCTGCTTATCACAACTCTGTCTAAAAATTCTAAATTTTCAGGCTCAGCTTTTACTTCAGCCTTCACTTCAGCCGGCTTAACTTCAGGCTCTTCCTCACGCCAGATAAAATAAGCAATTATAAACGCAAGGCCGCCTGATACAGCAAGCAATATAGTATATTGCAGCGGCTCTTTGATAGTTAAATAGCCAGGCAAGCCCGTAACACCGTAGGCAGTAGCGCCAATGCCTGTGAACGCGCCGAACACTGCGCCGATAGTGCCGCCGATCATTCCGGCTATGAACGGCCTGAAAAATCTCATGTTCACGCCAAATATCGCAGGCTCAGTAATGCCTAATGCAGCTGACAATGACGACGGAATGGCAATAGCCTTAGTTCTATTGCTTCTTGCCTTAAGACCTATTGCAAGGCACGCGCCGAACTGCGCAAAGTTCGCAGCTGATGCTATAGGCATCCATGTATTAACTCCGCTGTCGGCTAACATACCGGCCTCTATAACGTTATACATGTGATGCAGTCCCATTACGACAGTCCACGGATAAGCCGCGCCCATTACGCCTGCACCGACCGGATTGCGGACTAACACTCTTGCGCCGGCTAAGACCCACGCTTCAAGCTGCGCAAATGCAGGGCCGATTATTGCAAACGTTAAAAATACAGTCGAAAGCACAGTGCATAACGGCGTCACAAATAAATCTATCATCTCCGGCACGTGCTTATGCAGCCATTTCTCAATCATGCACATCATCCAGACGGCAATTATAACAGGTATAACATGACCCTGATAGCCGACGCGTGAAATAGACCCGACTATCCATTCGCCGATTCTAAAATCGCCTAACAAATTCCAGCTGGGAATTACGCCGGTCGTGATATTAAAAAATTCATTTATTGCGGCGCTATTACCGACGTTCCAAGCGTTTAATAAACTTGAGTGAATCATCGCGAGACCTACGACGCCGCCTAAATATAAATTGCCGCCGAATACCCTTGCCGCCGACACTGCGACTATAACAGGCAGATACGCAAACGCCGTGTTCGCGACCATGTCCAAGAAATAATACCAGTTAGTGTCAGCAAACGCCGGATAGACTTTGCCCAATGCCTCGATTAAACCCATCATCAAGCCTGATGCGACTATCGCAGGCAAGATAGGCACGAACACATCGCCTAATGCCTTAAGCATCCTCTTCCAGACCGGCTGCTGCGCCGCTGCTGCAGCCTTAACATCATCTTTCGTAGCTTCAGTCATTCCAGTTACGCTTAAAAATTCCGCGTAGACTTTATTGACCGTGCCAGTTCCGATAATCAGCTGCAGCTGCCCGTTATTCTCGAACATGCCTTTTACGCCCTCGACATTTTCAAGAACTTTCTTGTTGATTTTGCCGTTGTCCTTAATGACAAGACGTAAACGCGTTGCGCAGTGCGCAGCTTGAGCAATATTATCCCGACCGCCGATATTCGCAACGATCTCTTCGGCACACTTGCGGTAATTCAGAGCCATGATTTAAACAGCCTCCTAAAATAAAATTATTTATTAAATTAAATTTAATTCTTTAAACGCCTGAGCGATGCCGTCGGCCTCGACAGCCGGACAAATCTTATCAACAAGCTTTTTCAAGCCCTCAGCGCCGCTCGCCATGCAGACGCTCACACCGACCTCGTGCATCATCTCTAAATCATTTAAGCTGTCGCCAAAGCCGAAAGTATTCAGCTTATCAATATTAAATTTATCCCGAATTAACTTAACGCCCGTGCCTTTACTAAACTTTCTGTTAATCAGCTCGCAGTTCACGCAATTAACGCCCGGCGGCGTCTCGTGAATTACGAATTTAAAATCTTTCTCAAGCAAAGCCCGAGCCTCGTCAAGCTGCTGCTCTTCGTTGCACATCACGACTATCTTATGAATAATGCTGCCGTCGTACTCGGACATCGGCCTGATTTTTAAATTTTCAGCTAAGACTTTGCGCCACCGCTCTATCTCGCTATTGCCCTTGGGCTGATCTTTTAAAAATTCATTTAAATTATCATCGCCCCATGAGCCGGTCACGCCCTCAATCGTACAAAAAACCCCATGACGATGCAGCGTTTCAAGCGCATTATCACGCTGCTCATCCGTCATGGGGAGACTGTATAACACATCACTATAATATTTTAACGCACTTTCTGTTACTTCATGATCAACGCTCTTTAATGCCACATAGCCGCCTGCGCTCGCGATCATCCCGTCAAAATTATATTTCAACAGCGGCAATAACATATCAGGGTTGCGGCCAGTGCATAAAAATACTTTGTTGCCAGCGGCCTGCGAACTTTTAATTGCGCTTAACGCACTGTCAGGCGGAGTGTTCTCGCCGGGCAGCGTGAGCGTACCGTCCACATCCAAAAATATTAATTTCATGTTAATTTCAGACTTGCCCCCGTTCTTTAATTTAAATTAATTATAAATATTATAAATTATATTTAAATTAATTCTGCAATTCCTGAACTAAATTTAATCTAAACACATCGGGAAATTCATCGACCGCGCAGCAGCTTATATTATATTCAGCCGTTAAATTTTTCGCCTCGTCAAGATGCTCGGCACAGACCAACATACTTGAAAGTCTATTTAAATTTAATAATTTAGCAATACGTGAGTATCGCTGCAGGAAGTTTACATAGCCGCCGGTCTTCGCCTCAATCCAGAATATTTTCTCACCAATACATAATAAAAAATCAAACTCGCAATTCGACCCATTGGGCAGCATTCCCCGAGCATTCTTCAAGAACGCATAAGGCATAGTTAAAGTCGCAGGATGCGTAGTTATAATCGAGATAATTTTATCGCGTACATAATACTCAAGCCAGCCGCCGGATAAAAAATTTACTGCGCCGGTCATCTTGCTCACCCGCGCAACTATACGAGAACGCGGCGCTTTCTGATACTCGCACGCTGCAAACAGGCCGGACTCCTTAAGCAACTTGCATAAATACATAATATGCGACACGTTCTGCGCCGGCAATTTCAACAGCGAATAGCTAAATTCTGCGCAGTCATTTAACGTACTCTTAATAGTCAAATAAAAATTTTTTAAATAATTTAAATACTTGCCTAAATAACTCGCTGCCTCGAGCAAATTTTTATCATTAATACTATCATCGCTAAAATAGCTTAGCTCAACGCCGCTGCGCTGCAAATAATTAATTAAAAATTTCAAGCGCTTCCGTGAGAACTTGCCGCCGATTTCTATATTGCTATTGCTATTAATATCAGCAGCTTTCAGCGCCTCATAATTTCTCAGCCTGCCCAAATACGGCAAGCCGGCCGCGCCGGTCTCACGCTCATCAAGATTAATTAAATTACGCGTCAGCAATTCTATATGTCTATACGCACCGCGTCTTGCATCGCCTAAATCATTTAAAAATTTAAATCTATTAAATTTATTTGCATTATTAAGCTCCGTCTCGCTGACAGTCCGCACAAGGCCGAAGCTCTCCAGCGTCTCTAAATGATTTAATATGCTCTTGCGGTCGATATTTAACGCTTCAGCAAGCTGCGTTATATTCACAAATCCCTCTTCATGGCCGCGCAGCGCATCCATCAGCACAAATAACATTCCCATCGGCGCAAAATTTAATTTGCACGCCGACATTATATTTACCGTCTCAAAGCTGCGAAACTCATCTTTATATATATTTACATTAATTTTTTCAGGCTCAGGCTCTAAATTATTTTTTAAATTACTTAAACTAAAATCCCTAATAAAACTCTGGTTCATCAGTCTTGGCCTTATCCAGCCGATTAAATATAAACTTCCGCAAATTAATATAACTTCATTGCCGTCTTTAACGGCCTGTTTCACTGCATCGAGCGGCGTCTTAAAATTTTTAAGCTTGCTTAAATTATTAAATTTAAATTTCCTTGCAGCTTCAGCCATATCTTTAGCCGGTAAGCATCTGGCCATATCAGGCACTGCCGCCGCATAAAAATTCGCGTCAAGTCCGCTCAAAACTTTTAAGCAGCTTTCATAATCCTTATCGCGCATGGCAGCATAGACTATGCCGAGTTTCTTGCCGCCCCAGAGTTCAGATACGCTGCTTGCAAGCTTGATAACTCCGTCGTGATTATGGCCGCCGTCCAAAACTATCACCGGCTTATCGCTTATCACTTCAAGCCGCCCGGGCCACCGAGCCTTACTCATCCCGTCCTGAATATGCTTTAGCGTAATTAATTTAAATTCGCTTAACGCTAAATACAAAGCCGACAGCGCAAGCGCCGCGTTGCTGAGCTGATAGCGGCCAAGCATGTTAATCTTAATATTATTTATCTCAAATTTATTTAATTTAAAATTAAACTTGCTGCCCTGAGCATTGACTATTACATCATCAAGCTTAACTTCCTGCGAGACGACAAACGGCCTTGCATTTTTCTCATCGCAAGTCTGCATAAACAAATCAATTAAACTGGGTGAGTCGCCTAAATAGCACGCCGGTCTGTCAGGTCTTATCACTGCAAATTTTTCAGCTGCGATTTTATCCAGCGTATCGCCTAAAAATTCCATATGATCCATCGATATAGACGCTATGACATCGCAAACTACATCGCCCAATAAATTAGTCGCGTCGAGCCTGCCGCCTAATCCAGCTTCTATTACAGCAGCATCAACTTTATTTTCAGCAATTAAAATAAACGCCGCCGCCGTGATTATCTCAAAATAAGACGGCGGATCTTGACTTAAATTTTCATCGCTTTTAATTACATCAGCGATTTTATTAATCACATTCAGCCAATTTTCGGCCTTGAGCTGCTTATTATCTATTAATAATCTCTCGCCCGGGCTTTCCAAGTGCGGGCTGGTATATAATGCCGTTTTATAGCCGGCCTCTTGCAGCACTGAAGCTATATACGCGCAGGTCGAACCCTTGCCGTTCGTGCCTACGACATGAAACGCCTTAAATTTATTCTGCGGATTGTCAAAAATCTCAAGCAAGCGCGAAATCCTTTCAAGCCCAGGCCGTATACCCTGCGACGCAATTTGCGCAACCAATGCCTCGGCCTCTTTAAAAATCTCAAGCTGTCCTTTGCCCTTTGCCATCTATGCCCCTGCATTCATTTAAAATTTTTAAATATTATATTATAAAAAAATCGCTCCCGAATTTCAGGAGCGATTTAAAAATTTCTATTTAATAATTAAATCTCTTAATTAATTTACTTTTTGCGCTTGACGCGTTTATTCAAGCTCTCGATGCGCTTTAACGCCTGCGTGCCATTGAGCCTTGTATTTTTCTTAGCTAAATTATAAATATTGCTAAGCCTCGCGTCCGCGCCCTTGTCAAGAAAATAATTCACGACTTCCGGCGCACCGCTCTGCACTGCGTAAGCCCACGGCGACATTCCGGACTTGTCACGCAAATTAAAATTAGCTCCGGCGATTATCAAGACTTTTACAACTTCAAGCCTGTTACTAACATCAAAATAATTTGCAGCAGCATAGCTCAACGCGCTGCGGCCGCGTTCATCAGTCTGGGCAGCATCAGCACCTGCGTATAATAGCAGCTTCACGCTCTCAACTCTTGCGTTGCCCGCAGCAGCACACAGCGGTCTTCCGCCGTCAGCGCCAGCATCAGCGCCTTCATCAAGCAAAAATTTTATGATGCTTGCATTACTCGAATGTTCAGCCGCAATGCTTATCAGCGCCATATTATTAATCACAGCGTCGCCGGTTAATTCATACTCGTTAAATTTGCGCTTGAACTCAGCAAGTGAACCGGCCTTGCACGCCTGCAGCATATCAGCGTATAAATCGCCGCCGTGTTCTGCCTCAGCCTCACTCTCAGTCTCGACTTCAGCTTCACGTTCGACTTCAGCCTCACGTTTAGCTTTGCGTTTAACTTTGCTCTCACGCTTAACTTCAGTCTCGTCCTCGACCTCGACCTCAGCATCGCGCTTCTTCTCATCTCTATGATGAATTGCCTCTTCAATCAAGATAGCAATCAACGCGCCGGCTACAACTCCTGCAGCAGTCTTGCCGATGCTTGAGCTGCGGCGTCTTGACCTGTGCCTCGGCGGTCTTGGCGGCCTCGGGCCATGACGCGGCGGCCTTCTCGAGTGATAAAACGCTTCAACGTCACTGCGGCTTACTCCAAACTGCTCTAACTTGCTTAAATCGAGCTCGTCGAAATCAATCTCATCTTCATAAAACTCTTCGGCATCAACGTCACGCTCTGCAGCATAGCCAGCCCGCGCCGTGAACTCCGCCGCAGGCAAGCAAGCCATACAAACTATTAATATTAAGCTAACAAACTTCTTCATCTTTAATATATATATTTATATTAATTCTTAAGACTTTACGCTCTCGCTCTTACCTTGCTTTAAGCTCTGCGAGGCTTGCGCCTTGAAGTGAAACACTGAAATAGCCAGCGGCGGCAGCGTCAACACCAACGAGTACGGCAAGTTATGGCAGGCTATAGGCTCGGCCTCCATGCCGCCGGAGTTGCCCATGCCCGAACCGCCGTAAGCTGCCGCATCACTGTTTAATATTTCATGCCAGAAACCAGAGCGCGGCACGCCCACGCGATAGCCCGTTCTCGGCACCGGCGTAAAGTTAGCTGCGCATAATATATACTCGTCATCGCTTGCGCCCTTACGCAGCCATACTAACACGCTTTGATGCCAGTCCGAGCAGTCAACCCACTTAAAGCCGCGATTATCAAAGTCGAACTCATGCAGCGGCGCGTACTCCTTCAGCGCATGATTTAAATCCCTCACCCAGTTTTGAATGCCCTTGAACTCCGGCTTATCTAATAAATGCCATTCAAGCGCCGAGTCGTGATTCCATTCAAGACCTTGGCCGAGTTCACCGCCCATGAATAATAACTTCTTGCCCGGGTGCGTCCACATATAGCCGTACAATAAACGCAAGTTCGCCCGCTTCTGCCACCAGTCGCCGGACATCTTGTTCATGAGCGACCCCTTGCCGTGCACGACTTCATCATGCGACAGCGGCAGCATAAAGTTCTCGCTGAACGCGTACCAGATGCTGAAAGTTAATTGATTGTGATGCCAGCTCCGATATATGGCGTCAAGGCTCATGTAGTCAAGCGTGTCGTGCATCCAGCCCATGTTCCATTTCATGCCGAAGCCTAAGCCGCCTAAGAACACCGGCCTTGTCACCATCGGCCAGTCGGTCGACTCCTCAGCTATGGTCTGAATGTCCCTGAATCTGCCGTATAATTCTGAATTTAAGTCACGCAGCAGCGAAATTGCCTCAAGATTTTCGCGGCCTCCATAAATATTAGGCACCCACTGTCCCTGCTTGCGCGAGTAATCAAGATACAGCATAGAAGCCACAGCGTCTATTCTCAGGCCGTCCGCATGATACTTATCAATCCAGAAAGCGGCACTCGAGATTAAATAACTTCTAACTTCGTTGCGGCCATAGTTAAATATATAGCTGCCCCAGTCGGGATGATAGCCCTTACGCGGGTCTTCATGCTCGTATAAGGCCGTGCCGTCGTAGCGTGCAAGACCGTAATCATCAGTCGGGAAGTGGCTGGGCACCCAGTCTAATATTACCGCGATATTTTTTTGATGCAGCTTATCTATTAAATACATCAAATCTTCAGGCGTGCCGTAACGGCAAGTCGGCGCAAAATATCCCAAAGTCTGATAGCCCCATGAGCCATAGAACGGATGTTCCATCACGGGCAGTAACTCAACAGCTGTGAAGCCCATGTACTCACAATAGCCCGGCAGTTCTTCGGCCATCTCACGATACGACAGCGACAGTCCGTCGTCCCAGTGCCGCCGCCATGAACCTAAATGCACTTCATAGACTGACCACGGCGCTTGCAGGCTCATGTTCTCATAGCGCTTGCTCAGCCATTCACTATCGCCCCACTCGTACTCCGGCCAGTGCACTATCGACGATGTTCTCGGCGGCACTTCAAATAACCGCGTGAACGGATCCATCTTCTCTTTGTATTCGCCTAAGCTGTTCTGAATATGAAATTTATATAATTCCCATTTCTTCAAGCCCGGGATAAAACCTTCCCATATGCCGCTGCCGTCCCAGCGTGCTGCTAACGGATGAGCGTCCGCGTTCCAGTTATTAAAATTGCCTACTACGCTCACTCGCTTTGCATTAGGCGCCCACACTGCAAACGCAACACCTTCTGCACCGTCGCTCTTATCAACGAACTTCTGCGCCCCCAACTTCTCGTAAAGACTATAATGCGTCCCCTGCTTGAACAGGAATATATCATAGTCAGTAAGCGGCGACACCCCGTATCTCACAGAATCATTATTCATGATCAAATCAACACCCCTTATATTTATAATTTATTTAAAATTCTGCATTCCCATAAATAAAATCGCTCTAAAATCGTCGCTGACGATAAAATACATAAACGGTCTGTCAGCATGGAACTCGGCCTTTGGTACTGGCCTCGGCATTGCGGCAGTAGTCCGCGTCATCACAACAGCCGATGCAGCCGCTGCTTCAGTCCGCTTCTCGTTCACCTCAATAAAAGTCTTGTGAATAACAGCGTCGATTTTTAATTTTAAATCTTTATTATCTATCATAGCTGAGAAATCAGCGTTATTGCTGAACGCACTCACAAGCCCCAAGCCCGTTAAAATATCTTTAAGCTCATAGCGCCGCTCAGTCTTGAACTTCGGCAGCCATAAATCAACGTTGTACTCGCTTAAGCCATTAAGCAATTCATCAAAATTAAAATTAAAATCAGCAAGCTCGTTTATTACAGCGCTAATATCATCGTTAATGTCTTTAGGCATCATTAATATCATGCTGAGCCTGCCGGTGTAGGGCAGCCGCAAAAGTTTAATGCGCTCATTTTCGCAATAGTCCATACGCCCTTGCCTCATCATCATATCGACTTCAAGTTTATCAAGCTTATTAACATGAAACGGCTTTTTAGCTGTAAGCTTCTCGTTGAACTCACGCGCCCACTTGCCGTTGAAATATATCGCATTCGTTAATATCATCTGCGTATCAGGCGTGATGTTATTTAATAAATTCTTCACGCGCTGATTAGTGTTCTCTTCGACCCAGCGATTTATAAAATTTTTAGCCTGCTCAGGTTTACCCGCAAAGTCAAGCGTCTTAGCTGAGCTTTTATAAGCCTGCTCTAAAATATTACTAAAATTTTTATTTAGCCTTAAATTTTCACTCAGCCAAATTTTATTTGCGCATGTTAATAAAGGCCTGTTATATTTGCCGTTAAAGTCTTGCGTAAGCGCATCGCTTAACGCGCCGAGCTGCTCATGCAGATTATTATTGAATAATAAATTATCTTGAAATTCTTTTGCGGTCGCGCCGTCAGCACCGGCGTAAGCCATGCCCAGCGCCGTAACGATGCTGTAAGGCGACAGAAAATATGAATTGTTAATATCAAATAATTTTGCAGCTCTCAGCGCGAAGTGATTGATGCTCTTGACAGCTGAATTATAATTTTCACTCGCACCGGCCGCGCCTGCAAATGAAATTAAGAATAATAATAAAAATAAAATTTTAAAAATTTTCGCCATGCTTACGCCTCCTGCTTTGAAATTTAAAAAATTTTAATTATCATAACATAAAAAAATTTAGCTAAAAAATTTGTGAAATTTTTGAAGATTTTTTGAAAATTTTGTGATAATTAATTATAGCAAAAATTTTGCGCCGAGATTATATTTTAGGGCTTAATGTGATAAGATATTAAATAATTTTTTATTTTTAAATTAAGACACTGGAGATAGAAAAATAATGCAGGAAGTCAAAAAGGTTACGACCGAGGTTGGTACTAATGAATGGCAGCTCGTCGTGTTCGTGCTGGGCGAGCAATCGTTTGCGATTAACGTTGACAAGACCCGAGAGATATTGAGATGGCCGGGCTGCCGCGCTATACCTGATGCGCCGGTTGCGTTAATCGGCATAACGTCCGTAAGAGGTGAGGTTCTGCCGATGGTTGACCTGCGCGTTTTCCTTGGGATACCTCCAGTTACGCCGTTAGAACAGAGCAAAGTAATCATAGCAGAATTTAACGAAGTCAAGCTCGGCTTTGTAGTCGATGCAGTCGAAAGAATTTACAGAATTAAGTCAGAAGACTTAGACGCAAGCATGACGGGCAAATATCTTGGCGACTGGATATTATACGTTATTAAGCGTGACACTCGTAATGTTTTATTATTGGACTATGAGGCCATAGTGCAGACTATAAGCCCGCAGTTAGTAATTCAGCACACGGCGGATACGTCAAAGGCCGTGGCAATGATGGAGGGCGTAGGCCACCCGGCAGATTATCATATTATAGTAGCAGAGGACTCGCCGCTGATTAGAAAGCAGATCGAAGACGCGTTAATAGCCAGCGGCTTCACGAATTTAAGAATTTGCGCCGACGGCAAGGCAGCTTTTGATGCAATAGTCCACGAGGGCGAACACTGCGATTTGTTAATCACAGACGTTGAGATGCCGCGCTTAGACGGCTTGACTTTGACCAGACGCATTAAAGAAAATGTCGAGACTAAAAATATTCCGGTTATAGTCTTCTCGTCTATTATGGCAAATGATATTAAAAATAAGGCCGCCAGCGTCGGTGCAAATTATCAGGTCACTAAACCCGAAATTAATTTATTAGTTGAGTATGTAGTCAGAGTTATACGCGAGAGACAGGAGCGCGAAAACGAAGCTGAGTAAAATTAATAAATCTTTTTTGCCGTACTGGAGTTCGGATATAGATATAGAGGTCTCGCAGCGGCTGCCGTGGGGATTTGATTATCGGCCTGTTAAAAGCGGCATGTTCTTCGAGGCGGAGCTGCGCCGCGCCGCTGCCTATTGCTTAAATCACGGCAGCGAATTTTTATTTATGAACTCGCAGGCAACGGGCTGCGTCGGTACGGCAGTGAACGATAATTTTTATTTAAACGCAGTGTCGGGAAATTTAAATCCCGGCTTTATTATGCTTTTAGGCCACTCGGACATAATGGAGCATCTGGCCGTAAGGGCAATTTTAGATTATTATAAAAGCTTAGAAAAATTAAAAGTAAATGACGAAGAACGCGCCGAGCTTATCGCAGGCATAGCCCGCTGCTTTCTATGGGACAATCAAAAGCTTATAAGCGTAGTTAAGGTCATAGCGGTTACGAGTGCTAAGCCGTTCTTTGACCCGACTGATTTTTTAAAAATTTTCGCGGACATAGTCTCGATACCGTATGCTAATTGCATGATAAATAACGCGCCTTATTACGCCGAAGAATTTGGCTATAAGCGGTTTAATATGCTGTATGACGCTGACTATGACCCGTATAAATTAGAGTTAAGCAGTTTACTGCGCGAAATGAAGTTTGACGAGACCAAGTCGATAGTCGGTGACACGCCGGACATAGATTTTCCGGATTTTAATTTCATCACGGGAGTTAGAGAGAGGAGCTTATAAATATATGAGAAAACGCAAAAAGAATTTAAAAGATAATGAGGCAGGACTTGCAGCTGAGAATGATAATGATGAGCTTGGAGTGATTGATGACGGCCTTGACCCCGATGCGAATATAAGTTTAGATGATGATTTAAAAGCAGATGAGGAACTTGACGGCACTGGCAAGGTGCGTTCACTGGTTCACGCCGGCAGAGGCCGCGGCTTCGTCACGCATCGTGACATAGAGCGGCATATTCCGGCTGACGCTTGGGATCCTGACACGCTTGATAATATTTTAAGCAATTTACAGGAGATGGGCATTGAGGTCATAGACGAGAATAAACTCGACAAAATTCCGGCTGCGTCAGCTGCAAATGAGAATAGAGAAGATTATATTCAAGCTCTTGACGGCGATTTCAGCAAGCTTGATGACATTCCGTTGACTGACCCGGTCAGAATGTATTTGCGTGAGATCGGCAAAGTTTCGCTGTTGAGCGCATCTGAAGAGGTCGAGCTTGCCAAGCGGATGGAGACCGGCGACGAGGCAGCTAAACAGCGCTTAATTGACGCGAATTTAAGATTAGTTGTGAGCATAGCTAAAAAATATATAGGCCGCGGCATGTTATTTTTGGATTTAATTCAAGAAGGCAATTTAGGATTAATCAGGGCGGTCGAGAAATTTGATTACCGGCGCGGCTTTAAGTTCAGCACTTATGCGACATGGTGGATACGGCAGGCGATAACCCGTGCGATTGCAGATCAGGCCAGAACAATACGCGTGCCTGTTCACATGGTCGAGACGATAAATAAAATGGTTAGATTATCAAGGCAATTAGTGCAGCAGCTTGGCCGTGAACCGACTGATGAAGAAATTGCTGTAGAGATGGGAATTGAGCCGTCGCGGGTCGAGGAGATACGGCGCATATCGCAGATGCCGGTATCACTGGAGACGCCAATAGGCGAAGAAGAGGACAGCCAGTTAGGCGACTTTATCGAAGACCATGAGCTGCCCAGCCCTGACGAAGCCGCAGCTGGACATTTGCTGCATGAGCAGATAGAGGACATGCTGGCCGGCCTGTCAACCCGCGAGCGTGAGGTTCTGCATTATAGATTTGGCCTTGAAGACGGCCATTCGTACACGCTTGAAGAAGTTGGCCGCAGGTTTAATGTCACGCGTGAGCGCATCAGGCAGATAGAGGCTAAGGCGTTAAGAAAATTACGCCAGCCGAGCCGCAAGCTGAAAGATTTTTTAGATTAAAAAACAGCCTTGCGGCGTTGAGCATAAAATCTTAAATTAAATTAAATTATGGCAAGCCAGTTTATCAAGACAGTTAAGAGTGCGCGGCGCGGAATAAATTTCTCGAAGCGCTTTAAGCACAGGCTCTTAGGCTCTGTGTGCTTATTCTTTGGATTATTATTCTCGTGCACGTGGCTTGTATGGTGGCAAGAGCGGAATTTTGAAGGTTCGTACTGGGACTCGCTCTGGAGCGTATTGTTCACGCTGATAGGCCAAGGCGAGTTTGCGACGCATCCTCACACTTTCGGCGGCCGCATCATAGTATTCTTACTGTCGATATTCGGCGTTGCCTTCTTTGGCGTAATCTTTGCGGAAGTCCTGCAGAGAATTTTAAATAGCAAATTAAAAGAGATGTTAGGCGAGGTGTTGGGAATGGGCGTATGCGGCTTTGAAGGCCATGTGTTGATTTGCGGCTGGAATGGCCGCGGTCCGCATTTAGTGCGGCAATTATTAGCGAGCGGCCGCGAAATAGCGGTCATAGCGAGCGAGCGGCCTAATGATTTATCGCGTGATGTATTTTTCGTGCAGGGCAGCCCGTCGGAGCGCGAGGTTTTAATTAAGGGCGGCGTTGAGAAAGCCCGCGCCGCTATAATTTTATGGGATCCTAAGTTCGGCGATGACGACTCTAAAACTATTTTGACCGGCCTTGCAGTCGAGTCCATAGCGCCGGAAGTCTATACTGTCATGGAGCTGCATAATCCTGAGAATGAACGCTACGCGCGTTATGCCCATGTTGACGATTTATTATACACAGACAGCTTAATAGCAGATATTACGGCGATGTGCACGCATTATGAGGGCATATCGTCGTTTATACGCGATATATTGTCAACTGATGACAACGGCCATAGCTTCGCGTCGTTTGACGTGCCTGAAGAATTTAACGGCAAGAATATAGGCAGCTTGTTTAAGTATTTTAAGGCTGACAAAAATATTTTGCCGGTCGGAGTGATAGTGCCGCCGGAAGATAATCGCGGCGCTCAAGTCTCGGACTGGGTCTCGCATATTAATCCGGACGTGAACGAGATTATTAAGCTGCCGATGAAGGTCGTCGGGATAGTGCGTAACGAGACGCATTATGATAATAAAAAATTATTTTAATTTTTAATTTAATAATAAGGTAAATTGTTATGAAATTTAATAAATTATTTAAGCTTGTAATTTTAGCGTTATGCATTGCTGCGAGTGCTGTCAGCGCAGATGATAATTTAGAGCCTTTAGATGCTATGGACTCTTTGGACTTAGAGAATAACTACAGCGACGATAATATTATTGTAGATTATTTTCCGGAGTATTTTAATCTTGCCGATGAAAATTTAGTGATGCCAGTTAAAGACCAGGGGCAGAACGGCAACGCTTGGACGTTTGCTGTTATGAGCGCGATAGAGTCAAATTATTTATTAAATAATTTTGCGAGCTTGGACTTATCGCCGCTGCACACCGCATGGTTCGCGTTTAACGATGCGAATGCAAACTCAGGCCGGGCGTTTAAGTTCATGGGCTTAGACGATGAGCCGGTATATATTCTTGAGAACGGCGAAGACAATAATTTAAAGGCTTTAGCTTTATTTGCGAGGCTGAACGGCCCTGTATTAAATTCACAGCTTGCGTACCCGGCCATAGGCGCACTGCCGTGGCGGCCTGAAGACGCAGCAATTTTGCCGGACTTGCCTTATAAAATTACTGTCAACGGCACTTCGAGAACTTATAACGCATTTACGGACATGCCGATGCAGAGCGAGAGCGCTTATGACTATACTCCGGCAGTGCGCATAACAGAGGCTTTATTTAATGCAGGCGCAGGCGACGAGCTTTTAACGCGCAGCTTTATTAAAAATATGATACTCGAGAACGGCGCGGTCGCTGCAGGCATAAATTTATATAAAAATAAATTTAATAATAACGCTTATTACTCAGGCGTTTTAGACACAGGTTCGGATTTGGATTTAGAGCTGCAGGTCTTAAGCGATGATTTGAGCGAATTAAGCGAAGATGTAGAATCTAAAGATGCAAATTTTTTGTGCGTGCATAATATTTTAATCACGGGCTGGGACGATAATTATTCACGCGAAAATTTTGCATCTAATAATAATGGCAATAAAGCTGGGCTTATGCCGAATGCAGACGGCGCGTGGATCGCTCAGAACAGCTGGGGTTCTAACTGGGGCGATAACGGCTATTTTTATATCTCGTACGAAGAGCCGTTAAAGACGCCTATTGCATTTGTCAGCGAGCCTTACGACCGGCACATAAGGCAGTACGGCAATGATTTATTAGGTCTCACTGACTTAATTACAATCGGCGCGGGTGAGGGCAGCTCGACGGCATGGGCAGGATCAGCGCTGCGCGTAGCCGGTGACCACGAGAAGCTCCGCGAGATCGGCTTTTATACGACTAAGGCCAATATGTCATATGAGATTTATATTTACAGACAGGGCAATATAACGGCTGTTACGTCGCCTATATCGAATGAGCAGCTGACTGTCGTAACCGGCGAGTTCGAGTATCCGGGCTGGCACGTCGTGAAGCTGCCCAAGGCTATTGCAATCGAGAAGAACTGTATGTTCTCGGTGATAATAAGCTTGACGACAGCAATAGGGCCTGCGCCGCTTGCTGTCGAGACTAAAATTAGCGGCACTGAAACTGAAAATGCTGTGATTAATACCGGCTCAAGTTTCTTCTCACTCAATGGCCTGAGCTGGGAAGACGGCACAAAAGTATCTAATCTCATAGCGCAGTCGAGTTCGCCTCTTGCTATCACAGCTGCCGACGCGTGCATTAAAGCCTTCACGTACATTCCTGATCCTGCCAGAGCCGAGGACTGGATAGTCTATATTAATAATAATAAAGCCGAGATACAGTTCCCGCTGTTCAGCGCTGAAAAACTCAACAAGAAAGATATTGACATAGAGGCGTACGGTCTCGATAAATTAAAGTACTCGGTCAAGCTTGAGAGCAAAGCGACGACCAGCGTAAAGGCAAGCTCAGCCGAGACCGACTCAAGCACGTCAAAAAATTCAAGCAATTCTAATTCAAATAATGCAAGCAGCGGCAATTTTTATATTCTCAAAATCTCCGCTAAGATCGACGATGCCGATCCGGCTATCACAAAGCTTGCAGTAAACGATGTTAATGTCGCTCTGCCGTTGGGCGGCATCAAGTTAAGCTCGATGTCCGCAGTCGAGACTAATCCTAACAAGAACGTTAAGACCAGCAGCTCAAGCACTTACTCAACGCGGCGCTATGAGGGCTGCAATAATTTAAATTCAGGCTTATTATTAATGCTATTAGCCATCGCTGCGCTAATTAAAATTAAATTTAAAAATTA
>JAFUXM010000217.1 GCA_017470785.1 Synergistaceae bacterium | reverse complement strand
CCCCGTAAAAAGTCAAGAGGAATTTTAATTTAAAATAAAATTGCTCTCTTGAAAATAATTATTTCAGGAGAGCAATTTGTTTATTATTTAATTAATTTAATTTTTAATTTTGCGCTTTATTTTTATTGCCGAGCAGCTTTAAGACAGCAGGCCAGAGCAGCATTAAATAGCCGAATAATATAACTTGTCCGGTGAAATGTCCCCAGTAATAATCTAACATGCTGACCGACAATCTTTCGGCATGGTCTATAATAAAGGCTAACGGGATCAGGCCGATTAAATTTAAGATCACGCCCTTGAGATTAAGGCCGGTTGCCTTAAACTTTATAAAAGTCTTTTCAAGCCAGTAAATTATGACAAAGGCTATCAAGCCGCCGGCGTCCCTCCATGAGTCGCGCTGCATCTTCGCCGGATCGACGAGCAATTTGCCGTCAACATAGTCCATCGGGTAAGGCTTGTATGTGACGTAAATTAAAGTAAGCAGGGCGAACAGAAAGCCAAGTATTAAAAAAAGATTTTCGCGCTCCGGATGCGTGTCAAGATATTTAAAAATTTTCACGGCAATATATATAGATACGAAGCCAAGCAATATTCCTACGATTACGTCCTGGGGCGTATGAACGCCTAAATAATTTCTTGAAAAGGCCGTAGTTAAAACCGCAAGAAGCCATAGGGCGCACATTGCAAATCTTAAGGCCTTAAGCGCTGCAGCCTTGAGCGATAATAACGCCAAGCCGCCGTAGATCGGCGCAGCCATCATCGTGTGGCCGCTGGGGAACGAGTAGCCGGTGGCTGTCCTGATTGCATCGCCGGCCGGCAAAATTCTTGGGTCGCGCACCCATGGCCTATAAATGCAGCAGGTTAATTTAACAAGCGCATTGATCGTTACGCTTATCTTCCAGGCCGCAAATACAAAAAGCCCCTTGCGCTTGTCAATGCACCAGTATATAAAAGCCGGAAAAAGCAAGATATAATTTGTGCTGAACATCGAGAACCATTCTAAAAACGGCGTCCACGCGTCCTGAATCGAGTTCCTGAAGTCCTGAAGAAAAAGCAGATATTCAATGTCCATTATTTTTTGCTCCTGTTTATAATATTTTAAAAATTTTTTAAATTTTAATAAAATTAAAATCGCCTCCCGTAAGCCGAGAGGCGTTACTTTAAAATTTTAAATTAATTTATTATGCGGCGTCTATCCCTGTCACGTCATAGTCCTGCTCGAGAACTGCATTCTTTAAAATCTCGTCAGCTACATCAGCGCTTAACGTCACGCTTGCAGTCTTGGCCGCTAAGTCGACTTCGACGCTCGCAACTCCGGCGACTTTCTCGAGTGCCTCTCTGACATGCTTAGCGCAGTTGTTGCACATCATGCCCTCAACGTGTAAAATTTTCTTACTCATTGCTTGCAAATCCTTCTTAATTTAAAATTTAATTTAAATAAAAATTATTGCTGCTGCCAGAGGCCGGTATTGCTCTCGCGATCGTCAACAACGAGAAGATAGCCTTCTCGATAGGCGATAATAAATAAAATTTAAAATATAAACCGCCTCTTGAATTTAAAAAATAAAAATTTCAGAGGCGTTTCGCCTTGCTTAATTTAAATTTAAAATTAAATAAAAATTTTACGCGGCGTCTATGCCGGTTACATCATAGTCCTGCTCTAAGACCGCGTTCTTTAATGCCTCGTCCGAGACTTCAGCGCTTAACGTCACGCTTGCAGTCTTAGCCGCTAAATCAACTTCGACGCTCGCAACTCCGGCAACTTTCTCGAGTGCCTCTCTAACATGCTTGGCGCAGTTGTTGCACATCATGCCCTCAACGTGTAAAATTTTCTTACTCATTGCTTGCAAATCCTTTCTTAATTTAAAATTTAATTTAAATAAAAATTATTGCTGCTGCCAGAGGCCGGTATTGCTCTCGCGGGCCTCACGCTGGAACTTTAAAAATACTTCGGCGTAACGCACGTTCGGCTGAATGGTCATGACCTGAGCGTAGCCGCCAAGCAATAATTTTGCGTTAAACATTTTATTTCTAATTGCATTCTCGTCATCTAAATCTTTCTCGCTGGGTTCTTCAGTCCAGATATAAGCAAGCAGTCTGTCGTAACGGTCGCGCGCTCCAACGTCAGTCTGAACCCAGATGACCTGATCCGTTAAATTTTCTTTCGTGAAATTGCTCGCCTCTTTGCCGTAGAACTCAACCGGCTTGTTGGGATGCACTGTCTCGGGAGTGTTCACGCCTAAGAAGCGGACGCGCTCGTCCTTGTAAATTTTGCCGTCGTCGAGCATAAAGACTACTACAGCTGTGTCGCCGTCGATAACGCGCTTAATCCTTGCCTTATAGACTGTATTAGGCTGAGTGTTAAGCTGGACGGCAAGTTTGCGCAGCTCGGCATCCGGCGTCTTCTTGTGATAGTGATACTTGCCGGTCTTCTTGTCATAATGGCCGCCGTACTCGTCGAGCTTGCCCGGGTGCGCACCTGCACAAGTCACAGCAAATAAAAGCAATAACAAAGCGAATAAAAATTTCTTGAGCATAATTAAAAGCCCCTTTCCTATTTAATATATATATAAATATTAAAAAATTCTAAGATATACTCACCAAACAGAAGCGTAATAAAGCATCCGGCTGATAGATAAGGCACTAAGGGCAGCGTGTCGCCGCGGCCAAATTTAACTTTCTTTAATAATAATAAAATTACAGCACTCAGGCCGCCGAGCATGAAGCCTAAGTAAATTGCAATTAAAATAAATTTAAGACCTAACACTGCGCCCATTCCTGCCATGAAGACAGCGTCGCCCCAGCCCATGCCGCCGCGCGTGATTAAAATTATAAATGCGAACACAGCCCAGCCGACCGCTGCGCCTAACAGACCGTCATATAAAAAATTTAAGCTAACACTCAGCCTGATTATTAAGCCTAACACGCCAGTTATTAACGCAAATAAATCAAAGACGTCGCCGGTTTCATAGTCAGTCAACGAACTTATAAAAGCCCCGTAAAAGCCGGTTAAGCTTAACGCAAGCAATTTAAGATTAAAATTAAATTTATAGGCGAGCAATGCCGAGCCTGCGGCGCATAATATCTCGGTAAATAAATATCTTGCTGAAATTTCAGCGCCGCAGCTTTTGCATCTGCCGTTATGAAAGATTTTAATAAATATAAATGAAAAGACAGGAATTAATTCAAGAGGCGTTAATATCCGGCCGCAGTTGTCGCATTTAGATCTTGCGCTGCCCCACCATTTTAAATTCCGCACGCTCCGATACGCCGCCGCGTTTAGAAACGATCCCATGCACGCGCCGAGCATCGCCGCGATTAAAATTATAAAAATTTCAGGCTGGCAGGCCGGCAAACTTAGCCTCTTGAAATTATTAAAATAATTAAAATTATTTAGCGGCGCGAGCCTTTATCGCCGTAAACTGACTGGCCGTAGGACACGGTCTTGTGCTGCTGCGCCTGCATTGCTGCGACAGTAGCCTTCATCTTCTCGATCGAGCCCTCGAACTCTTTCGCTAATTTCTGCCGATCGTCGTCCTGCTTGAAGCTTGATGAATCAATCTCGATCTTGTCACGGTTCAAATAGCCCAGCTCGACCAAGCTCTCCAAGTCGCGAACGTCCGCGCCTAACTTCTCAGATAAAACTTCGACGTTGAATTTCGCTCTGGGATTATCGCGCAGATAATTTCTCACGTCTGAATATAAATCATCGAGACGCCTCGCGCAGTCAGGGCAAACTTTCTTTGCGAATAAAGCGTTATTATAAATCTTCCGGCATAATTTGCATGTAACTAAAGCCAATAAAATACACTTCCTTATTTAATAAATTAAAAAAATTTTTACGCGTAACGGCGCAAATATTTAATTTTAATTATAATATTATCACGGCGTGACAAATTTTTAATCGGTTGAAATTACGGCAAATTAAAAAATTTTAAAAATATTTTAAAAAACGGAGTGATGTTAGATTGGCTGCAGAAAATTTAAGCGTGCCGGAGCGCAGTGAGATTGCGGCGCATGACAAATGGGATCTCGAGGCGATTTATAAAACTTTTGACGAGTGGGAAAATGCGTTTAATCAAGTCTCGTTAAATATTAAAGAGCTTGCAAGTTATGCAGGTAAGTTAGGCGAAGACAACGGCGAAAAATTATTAAAATTTTTAAAAGCTGACGAGGCGGTCTCGCTTGAGCTGGGCAAACTTTATGTATATGCCAGCATGAAGAGCCATGAAGATTTAAGGCTTACTAAGCCTATGGAGCTTGCAGGCCGCGCTGAGAAATTAATGACTGACTACGCGGCGGCCAACGCGTTCTTTCAGCCGGAATTATTAAGCTTAGACGAGAAAATTTTAAGCTCATGGCTCGAAGCTAATGAAGATTTAAGCTTATATAAATTTTTTATATTTAAAATTCTGCGTGAGCGCGAGCATATATTATCGCACCGTGAAGAGGAATTATTAGCCCGTGTAGGCGAGTTAAGTTCAGTGCCTGAAAACGCATTCAGCCTTCTCACGAATGCAGATTTAAAATTTCCTGATATAAAAGATGAGAACGGAAATTTAGTTGAATTGACTGAAGAGCGCTGGTATAGATTCAGCCGGAGCTTAAACCGTGAAGTTAGACGCGATGCGTTTATAGGCATTTACGGGACGTACGAAAAATTTAAAAATGCAATCGGCGCGTTGTATTCCGGCTCGGTCAAGGGCGATATATTTTACGCTCAAGCCCGCAAATATGAAAATAGTTTAGCTGCTGCTTTATTAAGCGATAACGTGAGCGCAGGCGTTTATGATAATGTCGTTGAGACTGCGAATAAATATGCAGGCTTGATGCACAGGCTGGTTAAACTGCGGCGCAGGGCATTAAAGCTCGATGAGTTTAGATATTATGATCTTAACGTGCCGATCTCACAGGAGCCTGTTGACGATAATATTAGCTATAAAGACGCGTGCGACATGGTATTAAATGCGCTTGAGCCGCTGGGCAGCGATTATATTAATAATTTCAAGCGCGGCCTGAATGAACGTTGGATTGATGTTTATGAAAATCAGGGCAAGCGCAAGGGCGCTTACTCGTGGGGATCGTACGGGACGCATCCGTATGTGCTGTTAAATTATAACGGCACGCTTCGCGACGTGTTCACGCTTGCTCACGAGATGGGCCACTCGCTGCATAGCTTTTATTCGCATTCAAGTCAGCCGCAGGTCTATGCTGAATATACTATTTTGCTTGCCGAAGTTGCATCAACTACTAACGAGGCGTTATTACTCGGCTATTTATTAAAGAACGCTAAGTCTCAGGACGACGAGAAGTGGCTGTTAAATTATTATTACGACATGGTACGCACGACTTTCTTTAGGCAGGCGATGTTCGCTGACTTTGAGCGCCGGACGCATGATTATGCTGAACAAGGCGGAGTGCTTACGCCGGAGTACATGAGCGATTTATGGCGTGAGCTTAACGCAAATTGCTACGGCCCTGACATGACTATAGATGAAGAGTTATGCGCAGAGTGGGCGCGCATTCCGCATTTCTATTCGGCCTTTTACGTCTATAAATACGTGACGGGCTTCACGGCTGCTAACGCCTTTGCAGCAGCTATATTAAATCATGAGCCAGAGGCAGTAGATAAATATTTAGGCTTTTTGAAGAGCGGCGGCAGCGATTTCTCATTAAATATTTTAAGCCGTGCAGGTGTTGACTTGTCGAGCTCTGAGCCATTTGAACGGGCAATGAAATTATTTGAAGAGCGGTTAGGCGAAGGCGAGAAGCTATGGAGCTAAAGGCGAGCGTTAAGATTTTTAGATTTGGAGCTGCGAAAGAATTTGACCTGCCCCAGTACGCTACGCAAGGCTCAGCAGGCGTTGACTTAAGGGCAGCCGAGCATTATGTAATAAAGCCGTTTGAACGCGCGTTAATCTCAACCGGAATTAAATTAGCTATTGCTAACGGCTTTGAGATGCAGATTAGGCCAAGAAGCGGCCTTGCGTTAAAGCACGGGATAATTTTGCCCAATGCGCCCGGGACTATAGATTCAGACTATCGCGGCGAGGTGAAAGTGATATTAATGAACTTAGGCCGTGAGGATTTTGTTATAAATGTCGGTGACAGGATAGCGCAGATGGTGCTTGCGCCGGTTGCAAAAATTTTATGGGATGAGCGGGAGCAAGAGACAGAGCTTGAAAGCACTGAGCGCGGCTCGGGCGGCTTTGGAAGCACGGGAGCAAATTAAAATTAAGGAGTGTTGCTCATGGAGGCAGTGAAGGAATTAACGAGGCACAGCAAGGCAGTTGGGGTAGCAATGCGTGATTTAAATTTAAATTTAGCAGAAGAGATTGAGCCGGACGATTTTGATTTAGAGTTAATAGCCGAGGCTGAGAGAGAAAATGACGGCTCTGTTATCTCGCTTGAGCAGCTTGCGGAGGATTTAGGAATTGCATTATAGAATTGTCCTTGAGAAAGCGGCTGAAAAGTATATTAGGCGGCAGGACAGAGAAAGTCAAGAGCGTATCTTGAAAGTTATAAAGTCACTTCCGCCGCAGCACGGCATGAAGAAGCTGAAGAATTTTGATTCATATTTCCGCGTGCGGGTCGGAGATGTCAGAATAATTTTCTCAAAGGATGATAAAAATTTAATTATTAAAATTATAGCTATAGGCTCACGAGGCCAAGTATATAGGGAAATTAAATAAGGAGGCTGTTATCGTGATTTATTTTATTGGCGCAGGGCCCGGGGCAGTTGATTTAATTACTGTCAGGGGCGCGGAGATTTTAAAAAAGGCCGGAATGATTATTTACGCCGGTTCGCTCGTTAATCCTGAGTTATTAAATTACGCGGATAAAGAGCATTGCGAGATTTATAACTCTGCGAGCATGACGCTTGATGAAGTTATAGATAAATTAATCAGCGGGCATGAGCGCGGGCTTGTCACTGTCAGGCTGCATACGGGCGACCCGTCGTTGTACGGCGCGATACGCGAGCAGATAGATATATTAAGAGCTAAAAATATTGAGTTTAAAGTTATCCCGGGCGTGAGTTCGTTCTTTGCGGCGGCAGCAGCAGTGCAGGCGGAATATACTTTGCCGGACGTGAGCCAGACTGTAATTATAAGCCGCATGGAAGGCCGTACGCCCGTGCCTGAACGCGAGAGCATAAGAAATTTAGCAAGCCATAAGTCCTCGATGGTGTTATTTTTGTCGTCAGGGATGCTTAAAGAATTAAGCGGCGAGTTAATAGCAGGCGGCTATGATGAGAGTACACCGGCGGCGTTGGTATATAAAGCGTCTTGGCCTGACGAGAAAATTATTAGAACTAACTTAAAGAATTTAGCAAGCGATGCAGAGGCAGCCGGAATTAATAAGACTGCGCTGGTCTTAGTCGGCGAATTTTTAAATGACAAAGAGCATAATGATTATAAATTATCTAAGCTCTATGATGCAAAATTCTCGCACGGCTTTAGACAGGCTAAAGAATAAAGCATAAAAATCATGATAGTATTAACGGCTTTTACTAAAGCTGGGGCAGAGCTTGCGTTAAAGCTAAGCGAATTTTTGGGCGGCAAATTATTTGTGATCGAGAAAAATTTTATTGACGGCGCAGAAGTGATGCAGGGCAGTTTAAGCGAATGGGCAGGCGAATATTTTAATAAATCTCAGGCTATGATATTTGTCTGTGCTTGCGGCATTGCAGTGCGAGCTATTGCGCCGTATATAAAATCAAAGCTTGAGGATCCGGCGGTGATAGTGCTTGACGAGAAAGGGCAGTTTGTAATTCCGGTCTTGTCAGGCCATGTCGGCGGCGCAAATGATTTAGCCCGTAAGATCGCTAATTTCACACACGGCACGGCCTTTGTCACAACTGCGACTGACGTAAATAATTTAGTTGCGGTTGATGAGTGGGCTGTGAAAAATAATTGCGTAATCGAGAATGCTAAATTAATTAAAGAAGTGTCTGGAGCTGTGTTAAATCATGAGCGGGTGGGCGTGGCTATAACAGAGCAGAATATTAAAACGCCGTGGCCTGCGACGCTTTATTTGCGGCCTAAGAATTTAATTTTAGGCGCCGGCTGCAAGAGAGAGCTTGAGCCTGAGAGATTTGAAGAGGCAGCGCTGAAATTTCTTGATAACTCAGGCGTGAGCGTGCTGTCTTTAAAGGCTATTGCTTCTATAAATATTAAAGCAAATGAGAAGGCATTAATAAATTTCGCTGATAAATATAAAATAGATTTTATGTGCTTTAAGCCTGAAGAGTTAATGAGCGTTGAAGGCGATTTCGCAAGTTCGCAGAGAGTTCTTGAAGTAACCGGAGCTGATAACGTGTGTGAACGGGCGGCGGCCTTGGCTGCGATGAAGCTCGGCGATTTAAAAAGCTATATTATTATGCGCAGCAAAGTTAAATTTAACGGCGTGACCTGTGCACTGGCAAAAATTAAAATTTAAGTATTTACCGCGCTTGTAAGAACGCGGGCGGAATTTTATAATTTATTTTAATTTTATTTTATCTTGAGAAAGGGGAAGTTTATTTATCATGAAGAGATTTGTTTGTGCAGTTTTGGCTTTAGCTTTAGCGCTTTGTGCTTGCGCTGCGTTTGCTGAGTGGAAGCCTGAGAAGGCCGTTACGATGATAGTGGCGTATAAGGCCGGATCGGGCACTGACACGACGGCTCGCGTGCTGTCAGAGTATGCGACTAAGACGATAGGTCAGACGGTGGTAATCAACAATCTTGAGGGCGGCTCGGGGTCTATCGGCTGGACTGCTCTTGCTCAGGCCAAGCCGGACGGCTATACTTTGGGCTTTGTCAATTTGCCGACCCTTTGCTCGAACATAGTCGAGAAGTTAGGCGACTACAAGATGGAAGATTTCGTGCCGGTCTGCAATCACGTTAATGAGACTGCGTTAGTGCTTGTGTCGAAGAACAGCAAGTTTAACACGCTTGAGGAGCTTATTGCGTGGGGCAAAGAAAATCCCAATAAGCTTAAGGCATCGACTAACGGCCGCAAGGCTTCTAATCATATCGGAGCCGAGTTATTTGCGAAGAGCGCCGGAATTAAATACCGCGCTATTCCGTTCGGCGGCACTGCTGACCAGCTGTTAGCGTTGAGACAAGGCGCTGTTGATTTCTCAGTTGCTAAAGAAGCTGACATTGCGGCGATCTTAAGCGAAGTGAAAGTTTTAGGCGTGTTTGCTGAGAGCAGGATGCCTGCGTTCCCAGCTGCTCCGACACTGGGCGAACTTGGACTGTATAATAAATGGTACGGCAGCGCAAGGGCGATAGTCGCGCCGAAAGGTACGCCGCAGGATGTTATAGACTTTTACGCCGAGGCGTTTAAGCAGGCCATGGAGGACAAAGATTATTTAGCTAAGGCTAATAACGCCGGCATCACGACTTTATACATGGATCAGGCCGCGACCGGCAAGCTGCTTAGCGATCAATATACTTTCTGCACTGACGAAGTCGCTAACTTATGGAAATAAAATAATAAATAAATATTAATTAAATTTAATTTAAATTTTAAATCAGGAGGCTTTAAATAATTTAGTCTCCTGATTTTTTTAAAGATTTTAAATTAGGAGGCGTGAATAAGTAATGAAGAAGACGGATATTGGAGTGTGCGCTGTGATGTATGCAGTATGCGCATTTTTCATGTACGAGACGCTGCACTTGCCTGAAGAGGCGCAGATCTACCCCATGTGCATAATTGCGGCGCTGGCAGCTTTAACGTCATTGCAGGTATTCAACATGTTTAAAGCGGCCAAGCGCGGTGAAGTGACGAGCGGCCTTGAGGACTTTAAAGAATTCGTGCCGTCGCAGTTCTTTGCGCTGCTCTACATGATAATAGGCTATTTGGCCTTGATGTACTGCGTTGGATTTTATATTTCGTCGTTGATATTCGTCGCTGCTGTTTTATTATTTTTAAAAGTCAAGCTCTGGCAGATAATAGTTGTAGAGCTGGCTTTATTATTGCTTGTCTATTTTGCGTTCACTATGTTCTTGGGCGTACAGCTGCCCGAGGGCGTGTTATTTAATTAAATTAATTAATTAAAAGAAAGGAGCTATAAAAATGGGCGATACTTTGGCTCTTATGGGACAGGGATTTATTAACGCAATATATCCAATAAATTTATTAGCGATGGCAGCCGGAACTACGATAGGCATAGTGATAGGCTGCTTGCCCGGGCTGTCGGCGGCAATGGGCGTTGCTTTGCTGCTGCCGATGACGTTCTCGATGGAGGCATCGACCGGATTAATCATGCTGGGCGCTATATACTGCGGCGCTATATTCGGCGGGTCTATCTCGGCAATATTAATTCATACGCCAGGCACGCCGGCGTCGGCTGCTACTGCAATCGAGGGCTACCAGATGACGCTTAAAGGTCAGGCCGGTAAGGCGCTTGGCACGGCTTGCATCGCGTCATTCTTTGGAGGCTTATTATCGTGTATATCTTTATATTTCTTTGCGCCGATGTTAGGGCAGTTAGCAATGAAGTTCGGCCAGCCGGAATATTTTTGGCTCTCGATCTTCGGACTGACGATTATAGCCGGAGTTTCGTCTAAGTCAATGGTAAAGGGCTTGATGAGCGGCGCCTTAGGTCTTTTAATCTCGACTATCGGCATGGATCCGGTCGAGGGCGTGAAAAGATTTATGTTCGGGCAGGACTCTTTATACGAGGGAATTAACGTCACTTGCGCATTAATCGGCCTGTTTTCAATGAGCCAAGTTTTAATTTTAGCCGAAGCTAAGATTAAAGAACGGGCGCAGGCGACTAAGTTCAGCGACAAGATGATGCTCAGCGGCAAAGAGTTAAGGACTATTGCGCCGACGATTGGCCGCTCATGGATAATTGGAAATTTAGTCGGCATACTGCCCGGGGCAGGCGCGTCGATTGCGTGCTTCATGGGCTATAACACAGCGCGGCAATTCTCGAAAAATAAAGAATTATTCGGCCATGGCTCGTACGAAGGCGTCGCCGGTTCTGAAGCTGCTAATAACGCGGTGACCGGCGGCTCGTTAATTCCGATGCTGACGCTCGGCATCCCAGGTGAGAGCGTCACGGCAGTGTTAATGGGCGGCTTAATTATAAAAGGCCTCACGCCCGGCGCTGATTTGTTCGTCGGTGAGACCGCCCGCATGACTTATACGTTCTTTGCAGGCTTCGTGTTAATTCAGTTCTTTATGCTGGGCATAGGCTTATTAGGCTGCAGGGCGTTCGCTCAGATCGGCAGGCTGTCAGACGCAATATTAATTCCGGCCGTCACGGTCTTATGCTTTGTAGGTTCATTTGCAATTCATAAAAATTTATTTGACGTAGCTATAATGCTTATATTCGGCGTGTTAGGCTACTTAGTCCGAAAATTTGGATTAAATAACGCAGCTATAGTCTTAGCTTTAATATTAGGCCCGATAGGCGAGAAAGGTCTAAGAATTTCACTGATGCTCTCAGAGTATGAACCGTCATTCTTGATTTTATTCTCAACGCCTATCTGCTGGCTGTTAATAGCTATGTGTGTGCTGGGCATAGCGTCGCCTATCTTCATGGACAGAATGAATGCTAAAGCTAAAAAGGCTGAGAAAGATGCGTTAGCTGCCGAGGCAAAAGTTCAGGACATCACAGAATAAAATTTTAAATTTTAAAATTTTAAATTAAAATATTAAACAGCGAGCCTGAAGATTTTATAATTTTATCAAGCCCGCTGTTTATTTTATTAATTATTAAATTTATTGCGGCGACTTGCGTTTAGAATTTAAAGACGGCAAATTATCAGGCTCGCTTGCGTCCCATAAAGTGTAGAATCCGAACTCATCAGCTTGATTTAAATTAGCTGCGCCTAAAAATTCTAACACGGCGCGGCCTACTGCTTTAAGCTTAGTTAAATTATTTTTAGAGATATTT
This sequence comes from Synergistaceae bacterium, assembly GCA_017470785.1. Lineage (GTDB taxonomy): Bacteria > Synergistota > Synergistia > Synergistales > Aminobacteriaceae > JAFUXM01. Next base: position 2,427 of record JAFUXM010000217.1, on the reverse strand, counting down.
TTAAAGTCAAGCTTGCTGATAGTTGCGGCATCGAAGCCTGCATAGGTCACTTCGGTTTTGAAATTGCCCGGGGCAATGACGTAAAGCGGCGCTGCGCTCACGCGGGTTATGCGGGCTTTATTGCTTAAATCATCTTTAATAAATTCTACTGCTAAGATCACGCTGCGCTCACGGGGCAAAGTCCGCTGGAACGATACGAAATTTCCAAGCGACCAAGCTATAGCTTTAGGGCTTTGCGTGTCAGCATCACGTATCTCGACCGGCTGCAGCACATGCGGGTGCGTACCTATTATCAAATCAGCGCCGTACTTTAAAGCATAGTCGGCTGCATCTTTTTGATGGGCGCTGGGTTTAAAGTGATACTCATTGCCCCAGTGAAAGCACGCGATGATTATATCAGGTTCTAAATTTTTAGCGTTGTCTATTGCTTGCTTGATATTTTCATGCGAGATGATATTTAGCTTCACGTCCTCTTGCTTTAAATTTAAATTGCTGCCGTAAGTTAGATTAACTAATGCGAACTTCAAGCCCTGAGTTGTTAATAAAATCGCATCGTTTAATCTGATTGATTTAATTATCTTGCCTAAATCATCTTTAAAATCAAGTGCTAAGCCGGTCCAGCTTACGCCGGAATTCTCTAAGACTTCAGCCGTGCGGCGCGCACCCGCCTCACCCTTATCGAATATATGATTATTGGCCAGCGTCAAGCAGTCTATGCCTAAACTTGACTTTAAATTTTCTATTAATACATCCGGCGTGTTAAATAACGGGTAGCCCGAATATTTTAATTTATTTTTATTGCCTGCAAAGACCGTCTCGAGATTGCCTATTAAAAATTCATCTTTAAATAAAGGAGCAACGCGTCTGAACTGCGGCGTGAAGTCATAGCCGTTTTTATTTTTAGCTGCCTTTAACTGCTGGTCATGAGCCATGATGTCCCCGATAAATAATAATCTCGCACTTTGCTCTGCACATGCTGCATTAATTAAATTTAAAATCAAAATTAAAATTAAAATTATTTTTCGCATATAAACATTCTCCTTATTAAATATAAATAATTTAAATTTTTAAGATTATAGCGCTATTAAAAATATAAATAAATTAAATTTTAGTGTTATAATTTTATTTTAATTTAAGTTTATTATTCTAAGCATGAGAGGCAGTGAATTAAATATGCCGGAGTTAAGCCGCAGAGTAGGGACGTTTACTGATTCAGTGATACGGCGCATGACGCGCATCAGCAATAAGTACGGTGCAATAAATTTATCGCAGGGCTTCCCCGACTTTGATCCGCCTAAAGAGATGCTCGAGGCGCTCTCTAAAATCGCATTTAACGGGCCGCATCAGTACGCAATAACGTTTGGAGCAAAAAATTTGCGTGAGGCCATTTGCCGTAAGCAAAGCAAGGCAATTAACCGCGAGATCGACCCTGAGACCGAGATAGTTATAACATGCGGCGGCACTGAGTCGATGATGTGCGCCATGATGACCATCTGCAACCCGGGCGATAAAGTATTAGTCTTCTCGCCTTTTTACGAAAATTACGGCGCTGACGCGATATTATCCGGCGCTGAGCCGATTTACGTGCCGTTAGTTCCGCCGGAATATAACTTTGATATTAGCATAATCGAGAACGGCTTTAAGGCCGGTGCGAAGGCGATTATAATATGCAACCCGTCCAATCCGTGCGGCAAAGTCTTCACGCGCGAAGAGCTTACGGCGATAGGCAATTTAGCATTAAAGTACGATGCTTTTATAGTCACTGACGAAGTCTATGAGCATATAGTCTTCAAGCCTCATGAGCACGTCTATGCGTCGGGACTGCCCGGCATGTTCGATCATGTTATCACATGCAACTCACTTTCTAAGACTTTCTCGATTACGGGATGGCGTTTAGGTTACTTAATCGGACCGGCTGACGTCGTCGATGGAGCGCGTAAAGTTCATGACTTCTTGACGGTTGGAGCAGCTGCGCCATTGCAAGAGGCCGCAGTCACGGGATTAAATCTGCCCGAGAGCTATTATGAAGACTTAAGAGCTTTATACACCCGCAAGCGCGATAAATTTATTAAGGGTCTTGACGATATTGGCCTGAAGCATAATGTGCCAGCCGGTACGTATTTTGTGATGGTCGATATTCAGGACTTTTTAAATCTGCCGCAGTTCAACGGCATGAGCGACTTGGATTTCTGCGAATGGGTGATAAAAAATATCGGTGTTGCGGCAGTGCCGGGGTCGAGCTTCTTTAAGGAAGACGTGAATAATTTAATCAGGCTGCACTTCGCCCGCAGTGAAGAGACTTTAGATGAGTCGATAAGGCGCTTGGCAAAGCTGCAGGATTTATTAAAGTAAATTAAAAAATTAAAAATTTAAGGCGGGTGCTTAGCCCGCCTTTTTAATATTTAAATATTAACGCAAGTGTTGATT
>JAFUXM010000216.1 GCA_017470785.1 Synergistaceae bacterium | reverse complement strand
TTTTTACTTCTGGCATAACTTAATCACTCTCCATTTTTAAAATAATTTCAAGCTCATTAATAAAATCTTGATAATTACGCGCGGCGTTCCCGTTAGGTCTAAAGGTTAATAAATTTTTTTGTAATGCTTGCGCTCGCTGAACTGTCGCGCTCTCTCGTATCTGCGAACTAAAAACGCGCGTGTTCATAGCCGCCGCCGCTTCCTTGAACATCTCGGCAATTTGTGCGGCGGTCTTGCTTCGTGAATTTATCCGCGTTAATAATACGCCGTAAATCTTTAATCCCGCATTCACATTCTCACGCGCTGACTGTATTAAATCGTAACTATCTTTGAGTGCGTTTAAGTTTAAGATATCGCATTGAGCCGGTATGATAACGCCTGTTGACGCGGTTAATGCGTTAAGTGTCAAGATATCAAAAGCCGCGACGGTGTCAAGCAAAATCAAGTCATAGTCACTTGCTAAAGGCTCTAACGTTTGTTTTAAAAGCAACTCGCGCCCGTCTCCATTAATCTCTACATCATCAAGACTGTTATTAGCTGAGATAATATCGCCCGCGCCGGTATGCTGTACAGCGTCCCTAATACTGCAAGCTCCGCGCATTACGTCAAAGATAGTCCGGCCTGCATAATCGGCGGCCATGATGTGAGTTAGGCTCGCCTGCCCGTCAAGGTCAACAGATAACACGCGATAACCTTTAGCGGTAAATCCTGCGGCCATAGCTTGAGCTGTTGTTGATTTACCCGCTCCACCCTTGCGGCTTACTAAAGAAATAATTTTTGCCATACTGCCACCCCCCTTATTAATATAAAATATTTGCATGTGTACATATTGCTATTATACACAACTTTTATTATAATGCAAGTAAAAAGATAATATAAAAATAAAAGTTGCGTATGCAAATATTTTCAGCTATAAAATATTTGCATGTGTACATATTGCTATTATACACAACTTTTATTATAATGCAAGTAAAAAGATAACATAAAAATAAAAGTTGCGTATGCAAATATTTTTAGCGCATAAAAGACACACAAAACGGCACACAATAAAACGGGTGTTTTATGTAAATGTAGCAGTTGCAAGAGTTTATGAGTTTTGTGTGGTGGTCTGTTACTCCATCACATGGAAATTTTTACTGTAAACTGTGCCTTAAACTGTGCCTTAAAATATTTTAAAATCGGCGTTATATTAGATAATAAGCGGGCTTGTTCAAAAAAAGAGTTATTTTAATATAGGATACACACTAACCCGCCGCTTAAATTCAAGCTATACGCCCCGCACTCAGACTTAAAGGATAAATCATTACCCTGCTTTTTCTAATGCGCCTTATCGCCCGTTTAAACGCCTTGGCCTTTAGCTATGACAATACTGCCCGCAAAATCTCGCGCCCATGCTCTCATATCTGAACGCTCTCCGGCCAAGTGCATAATAAAAAGCCCGTAAGCTCTCGCAAACTTACAGGCTCAAATATTAAGTTAGCTTAACGCGTCTGCCGTTACTGACAAATATTAACGTTGTATAAAAATAACGTTCGTATTAACTTATATTAAAAATAATACTCCCCCGCGTGCATTTTGTCACGATTTTTTACACTAAAACGATATAGGTTATTTCTTGTACTCTTAAGCCGTGAATTTCTTTTTTTGGAAAAAAATCGTCGATAAATTAATCAAGCTCTCCGGCCTGTCGCAACAGAATTAAAATTTATTTGCTCATACCCGCGCATCAGAACGCCACAAGTTGAAAAACATTGATATTTTACAGCGCATTATCAGCACGGCTCTTAAAGGCTCAAATTATTTCAAGCTCTAAAGGATACAATAATTTCTTGCCCCCTTCATCTCTCCGGCCTGTCAACGCGCGTCATTTCGATTCGAGTTCAATTTATTTAAGCTCTAAAATATGGAGTGCTACCCGCGCCCTGCTGCCTACTGCTTTATATCAACTATGCTAATTTTGAATACAGTTCACGCCTTGCTTTTTATTCGGGTGACATTTTGTCCCATGTTCATACCCGCGCCGGTTAATATTAAAGTTGTCTCAAGCTCTAAAGGGTCGGCAAAATTTGCCTATCCTTTAGCTCGCCGGTCTATCAACTCGTGTCGTTTTGACACGCGTTCAGCTATCAGTTTTCTAAAGGGGGGACGATTTGTCCCCCCTTCAGTTTTCAGCTCGGCGGTAATGACTTGCGACTTGCGGCCAAGTGCAAGCAAAATTAATTTCACGGCTTTTCTTTTTTCACGGCGTCGCCTTTGTCTGTTTTAAACGCTCATGGTGGCCGGTCTAAAATTTTATTAGGCTTAATACCTTAACCCCTGCGCTTCTATCTTCTTAACTTTCGCGATAGTGTCGTGTGATACTCCGGCCATTTTGCCTAAATCTTCAGTAGCACGTTTTTCTTTTTTTCTGGATTTTGTAGATTTGGAGACATTATTTAATTTATTAGAATTATTAATAGAACTACTTTCGGGATTTTTTTCTCTAACGTCTCTAAATTATCCTCGGTGAGGAAAGATTTACCCTCACCGTTAAACTGCGTGGCTTGTTGTCTCTTTTTTGCCTGCGCCCCTCTGAAAGACGCTGCTTTTCTTTCGCCATCGCCGCTATTATCGCAAGACTAATTT
>JAFUXM010000215.1 GCA_017470785.1 Synergistaceae bacterium | reverse complement strand
GATAATCAAGCTTAAACGCTGATTAATCCCAGAGTGATAGACGAGGGCGGCGAGCAGGAAGGCGAAGAGGGCTGTCTGAGTTTCCCGGGAATTTACGCGCAGGTTAAGCGGCCTCAGTGGGTGAAGATAGAAGCGCAGGATGAGACCGGCGCGGTAAAAGTCTATGAAGTTAAGGACTTTATGGCGCGGGCGTTCCTGCACGAGATGGATCACTTGACCGGCAAATTATTTATAGATTATTTGTCGAATATCAAGCGCAATGCTATAAAGAAGAAGATGCAGAAGCATAATTTGCCTGATAATAAAGTTAATAATAAAAATAAAAAGAGGCATGTTTAGATAATGCGGATTTGGTTTATAGGCACTGGTAAGTTTGCTGCGCTGTGCCTTGAGAATTTTATTAAGCGTGATATAAAGTTTGAGCGGATTATAACCGGCCTGCCGACTAAGTCAGGCCGGGGCAATAAAGAGAAACCGTCGCAGGTTGAGCTTGCAGCTTTAAAATTAAATTTAAGCGTCACGCGCGCGGGCTTGCTGTCTCAAGAGCAAGAGCTGATTAATGAAATTAATAATAATGCGCCGGACTTAATATTTGTAATTGACTTCGGGCAGATAATTAAAGAGCCGTTCTTAAACGCGGCTAAGTTTGACTGTATTAATATTCATCCGTCGGTGCTGCCTAAGTGGCGCGGCGCGGCTCCCGTGCAAAGAGCTTTAATGAACGGCGATGATGTAATAGGCGTAACTGTGTTTAGATTAGTTAAGGCTATGGACGCCGGCGGAATTTTAGCGCAGGAAGCTTTAAGTATTAATAAAGATGTCGGAGCTGCTGAGCTTTATGAAAAGTTAAGCGCTTTGGGCGTTGAGCTTGCAGTTAATAAAATTAACGCTGGCGAGTTAAATAATTTAATTATGCAAGATGAAAGTCTTGCGAGCTATGCTGATAAAATTTCGCGCAATGAGTTTGAAGTTAATTTTAATATGCCGGCTGAGAAATTTAATAATTACGTTAGAGCGCTTGATACCTCGGGCGGAGCATTTATTATATTTAATAATAAGCGTTTAAAAATTTGGAAGACGCATGTTATAGATGATATTAAAGAAAAAAATCCCGGGGAATTTTTAGGAATTGATAAAGAGCGCGGCGGCGTGATATTTAAGTGTGCTGATAAGGCCATAAGCTTAATCGAAGTGCAGGCCGAGGGCAAGAATAAAATGTCGGGTTTAGACTGGGCTCGCGGCCAGAGGATTATTTAATTATGCTTAAGCTTAATGAAAGTAATAAAGGATATTTATTAGTTTTCTTTACTGGAGTTTTATGGGGAACTATCGGGCTGTTTGTCAGCGAGATGGCCAAGGCCGGTTCAAGTCCTGAATTAACAAGCTTTTTGCGTATGGCATTAGGGCTTGTAATTATGCTTGTAATAATATGCTTTCAGCATGGCCTTAAGTCTTTAATGCTTGACGCAAAAACTTTCGCAGTATGTATTATTATTGGCGTGCTGTGCAACGGGATTTATAATATTTTTAACAGCTTGTCTGTTATAAATAACGGCGTTGCAGTTGCGTCTGTCTTGATGTACACCGCGCCGGTCTTCACGGCGTTAGCTGCGAGACTTTTATTTAAGGAGCGCATCACGCGGCGAAAAATTTTCGCATTGATATTAAATATAATCGGCTGTGTGTTAGTTGTGACCGGCGGAAATTTTGTAGATTTTAATTTAAATCTGCGCGGCATATTATATGGAATTGGCGCGGGCTTTTGCTTCGGCATGTCGGCCATTGCCGGCAAGGCTGCAGCCAGTCATGCTAAGCCTGTTGTAATTGCCGCGTGGAGTTATTTCTTCGCAGCGCTGTTTATATTGATATTTGCCAAGCCTGATTTTAGTATTTTGAATTTTAAAATTTTATGGATAGGGTTTTTATTCGCGGTGATCCCGACGGCAATGGCTTATATATTATATTATCCTGGGCTTGCGCGGGTGAAGTCTGCGGCGAGAGTGCCGGTTGTCGCATCGATAGAGCCGGTGACAGCTGCGTTAATCGGCCTATTAATTTATAACGAGAGCTTAGGCATCGCAAATTTCGCAGGCATCGCCATAGTAATAATTTCTATCATGATATAAAAATTATAAATTAAAAAATTTTTGAGTGAAATTATCACAAGCAGGGCTGAGTTCGGCCTCGCTAATTTTTTTATTTTAATGCTATAATTTAGAAAAATTTTAAATTTAATTAATTCTTTCGCGTGAATGGGCCTATTAATTTATCACGAGAGCTTAGGCATCACAATAAATAATAAATTAAAAAATTTTTGCTATAAATTATCACAAGTGGGGCTGAGTTCGGCCTCGCTAATTTTTTTATTTTAATGCTATAATTTAGAAAAATTTTAAATTTAATTAATTCTTTAGTGTTAATGGGTGTATTAATTTATCACGAGAGCTTAGGCATCACAATAAATAATAAATTAAAAAATTT
>JAFUXM010000214.1 GCA_017470785.1 Synergistaceae bacterium | reverse complement strand
TGCCCCCGCTTCGCGACCGCAAGCCGCTTCTTTAAGCGGGACAGCTCCATTCGGTTAGGGTTGACGTTGATGCGTGCCATCGCTCGCCGCCCCCTTATTTTGCTTTCGCTTCAAGCATCGGCTTCAAGTACTTCTCGATATACGCGTCGCGGACACGCTTTAATTCCTTCGTCGGGATCATCGTTAATAATTCCCAGCCAAGTTCAAGCGTCTCTTTAATCGTCCTGTTCTCGTACTCGCCCTGTCTGATATATCTGTCCTCAAACACGGTCGAGAATTTAGCGAACGCCTTATCTTCATCCGATAACGCGCCCTCGCCTAATATAACCGCCAGCTCTTTCGCCTCTTTGCCGCGGGCATAAGCTGCAAACAGCTGGTTCATCAGGTCCGCGTGATCCTCGCGCGTCTTGTCCTTGCCGATACCCTTATCTTTAAGTCTCGACAGCGACGGCATGACGTCAACCGGCGGATAAATTCCCTGACGGTGCAAGCTCCTGCTTAAGATAATCTGACCTTCTGTTATATATCCGGTTAAGTCCGGGATGGGGTGCGTCTTATCGTCTTCAGGCATGGTAAGAATTGGGATCTGAGTTATAGATCCTTTCTTGCCCTTTAAACGCCCTGCTCTCTCGTACATAGTGGCTAAGTCAGTGTATAAATAGCCAGGATAGCCGCGTCTGCCCGGGACTTCTTTACGTGCCGCTGAAATTTCGCGCAGCGCTTCGCAGTAGTTCGTAAGGTCAGTCAAGATTACAACGACGTGCATGTCGCACTCGAATGCTAAATACTCGGCTGCAGTCAGCGCGATACGCGGCGTTGAGATACGCTCGATCGCGGGGTCGTCGGCCAAGTTAATATAAAGCACTGTGCGCTGTAAAGCTCCCGTCTTTCTGAAGTCTTCCATGAAGAACGAGGCCTCTTCAAACGTGATGCCCATTGCCGCGAACACGACCGCAAAATCCTCATGGCCGCTAATAACAGTTGCCTGACGGGCGATCTGCGCCGCCATTCTGTTATGAGGCAAGCCTGACGCCGAGAATATCGGCAATTTCTGACCGCGAACCATCGGGTTCAAGCCGTCTATTGTCGAGATACCGGTCTGGATAAATTCCGACGGGTAGTCGCGTGAGAACGGGTTCATCGGCATACCGTTAATGTCTATGTTCTGCTCGGCAAGAAGAGGTGCGCCGCCGTCTATCGGCTCTCCGCGGCCGTTAAACACACGGCCTAACATGTCTTTTGCGACAGGCAGCGTTAAGACTTTACCTACAAATCTTACTTTCGTATCCTCGCCGTCAATTCCCGTAGTGCCTTCAAAGACCTGCACTAACGCACGGTCAGACTCGATCTCAAGAACGCGGCCGCGCCGCTTGTCGCCGTTGGCTAACTCTATCTCGACTAACTCGTCATACTTAACGTCCTTCGTCTTCTCAACCATCATCAGAGGCCCGGACAGGCTCGATATGGTTCTATACTCCTTAGGCAGCATTGCCCTCACCTCCTACCGGCACTATGCCGTTAATCTGCTCTTTAATAACATCTTCAAGTTTATCAATCTGGCCGATCTGCGCCTCTTCAAGATAACGCATACGGGCGATCTGCTCACGCACCGGCAAATTAAACAGCTGGTTCATCGGTGCGCCCTTGTGCAGCGCATCAAGCCCCAAGTGATGGAACCTGACTATAGTCTTAAGCATCTTGAACTGCTTGTCCATTGACGCGTAAGTATCTATCTCGTGGAACGCGTTCTGATGCAAAAAGTCTTCGCGTAATGACTTCGCGGTCTCCATGACCATGCGCTCATCGCGTGATAACGCATCAATACCGACAAGTCTCACGACTTCCTGAAGCTGGCTCTCCTGCTCAAGCAAGCCCATAGCCTCAACTCTAAGGCCGCTCCACTGATCGTCAAACTTTTCGTCCCAGTAAGCGTCAAGTCTCTCGGTGTACAACGAGTAGCTTGACAGCCAGTTAATGGCCGGGAAGTGACGCTGATATGCAAGATTTGCATCAAGTCCCCAGAATACTTTCGTAACGCGCAGCGTGTTCTGCGTGACGGGCTCTGACAAGTCGCCGCCAGGAGGTGAAACTGCGCCTATGACCGTGATAGAACCCTCGCGGCCGTCCTTGCCGTTCACGATGCAGCGGCCTGCTCTCTCATAGAACGACGCAAGACGCGTGCCTAAGTAAGCCGGATAGCCCTCTTCACCGGGCATTTCTTCAAGTCTTCCTGACATCTCGCGCAATGCCTCAGCCCAGCGGCTGGTCGAGTCGGCCATTAATGCGACCGAGTAGCCCATGTCTCTGTAATATTCTGCAAGCGTAATTGCAGTGTAAACGCTCGCCTCACGGGCAGCAACCGGCATGTTCGACGTATTTGCAATTAAAGTCGTGCGCTTCATTAACGGATGGCCGGACTGCGGGTCTTCAAGTTCGGGGAACTCTAATAACACGTCCGTCATCTCGTTGCCGCGCTCGCCGCAGCCGACGTAAACTATTATCTGCGCCTGCGCCCACTTCGCGAACTGGTGCTGAATAACGGTCTTGCCTGAGCCAAACGGGCCGGGCACGCACGCTGTTCCGCCTAACGCAACCGGGAAGAACGCATCGACTACGCGCTGACCCGTTACCATCGGCACGTTCGGTGCAAGACGCGTTGCAACAGGCCGCGGCTTTCTGACCGGCCACCGCTGCAACATCTTTACTTCATGCTTCACGCCGTTATCATCAAGAACTGCTATCACGTCCTCAATCGTGTGATCGCCCTTCTCGATCTTTACTACTTTGCCTTTAACGCCATACGGCACCATTATTCTATGCTCGACTACTACAGTCTCCTGCACTACGCCTAAAATATCACCGGCTATAACCTCGTCTCCGACTTTAACTTTAGGCTCAAAGTTCCATTTTTTATTGCGGTCAAGCGCAGGCACGCTGATTCCGCGCGATATAAAATGGCTGTTCGCCGCCTTCTCGATTAACTCAAGCGGCATCTGGATACCGTCATAAAACTGCTCGATGATCCCCGGCCCGAGCTCAACGCTCAACGGCTCGCCCAATGACACAACAGGCTCGCCGGGCATCAAG
>JAFUXM010000213.1 GCA_017470785.1 Synergistaceae bacterium | reverse complement strand
TGATATACGCGCCCTCGTCACCGTCAAGAACACGCTCGAGTATGTGCGATATAATATCAACGCCGCCGTTCACAGTCTGCTTAGGCGGCAGCGTGACTTGAAAACTTGGGTCTATCGACGCGGCTCTTGGATATAATAAATCGCTCGACATAGAGACTTTAGCTTCTTTATCAGGGTTTGACACGACCGCAATACCGTTCACTTCGCTTGACGTAGCCGACGCAGTTAATACTCCATAAATCGGCAGCGCTGCCTCAACCTGCGCCTTGCCCTCAAAGAAGTCCCACACGTCGCCGCTGTAGCAAGCACCGGCTGCTATAGCTTTAGCCGAGTCAAAGACGCTGCCGCCGCCTATCGGCAATATCGCGTCAAATTTCCCGTCAGCTGCTTCATTCTGCATCTTAATACGGCCTATCGCCTCACGCACTTTATCGACTTTAGGATTGGGCTTCACGCCGCCTATCTCAGTGAAATTAATTTTATTCTCGCTTAATGCTTTTATAACCTGAGCATAAGCGCCGTTCTTGAAAATAGCCTTGCCGCCGTATAGCACTAAAACATTTTTAATTTTTTCATCACACATTAATTTAATTAGCTCCGGCACTGTGTCCTTGCCGAATAATACTTTCGTCGGGTTATGCCACACAAAATTTTCCATAATTAACACCCCAGTTTTATTTATTAAATTTTAAATAATCTTCCCAAATTTTTTGCGCTGCCTCACGCGGCGTGCTGTCATTATAAATTACATAATCACGAAATTTTTTATATAAATCAATCCGCTCGTTATATAATTTATTAAGATCTGCATTAAGCGACAGCGGCCGCCCATCGCGCTCAAGCTGATTTATATCCCGCTCAATGTGATATATGCGGCCGTTGCGCTTTAAATATTTATAATTATTAAAGTCTTTCACAGCGCCGCCGCCAGTGACTATAATACAGCCTGTCTTATCGCTTAAGCTTTTAATTGCCTCATGCTCAAGCTGCCTAAAATATTTCTCGCCGAATTTATTAAATATATCAATAATGCTTAAGCCTGAATTTTTAATAATCTCAGTGTCAGTATCTATAATATTTAAGCCTGAAAGTTCAGCAAGCTCAAGGCCGATAACGCTCTTGCCGCAGCCGGGCATTCCGATTAAAATTATATTTAATTTACACAAGCGAGTAGCTCCCTAAAAGCGTGAAGTTCGGACAAGTGCGTTCCAAGTCCTCAAGCATGTTTAATATACCCGGCTCTTGTATAGAAGCCTCGAGCTCCAAAAAGAACATCCATTCAAAGTGGCGGCCTACAGCCGGATAGCTCTCGAGTTTATCCATATTTACTCCATGAGCTGCAACGCGCGATAAGATTTCATAGAGCGCACCCGGCGTGTTGCCGCAGCCGAGTATTATGCTTAATCTATTTGCGCCGGCGTATATCACAGGTTCTTTAGCTATGCAGATAAACCGCGTGTAGTTATTATCGCTGTCCTGAATATTGTCATCTAAGCACTCTAAATTATATAATTTCGCGCACTCCGGCGACGCAATAGCGGCTATAGTTAAATCATCCGACTCGGCGACCATCTTAGCTGCCGTGGCCGTATTGCCGTAGGGCAGCACTTCAACGCCCTTAAAATTTAATTTAGCTAAATAATTCGAGCATTGCCCCAGAGCCTGCTGGTGCGAGTAAATCTTTTTAATATTCTCAAGCTTCGCGCCTTTCTTAGCTAATAACTCATGCTGAATTAACAGCTGCGTACCGCGCACTATATAAAATTTTCGCTGCAATAATAAATCATAGACCGGCCTTACTGACCCGTTAGTGCTGTTCTCAATCGGCAGCACTCCATACTTGCACAGACCTGAATCAACTGCATCAAATACTGCCTTAAAATTATTCACGTACATAATTTTTCCCATCGGCAAAATCTTATCGCACGCAGCCTGCGCATTAGACCCCTCGACGCCCTGACATGCAACCGTGCCGGTCTTGGGAAACGTCTCATTAATATTTAACAAAGAATTTTCAACTTGTGCCTTGACTTTCGTCGGCGCGGCTATAAACTCATTCTGTCTCGCACATGAAAGGCTGATAAGCTTTGAGAATAAATAATACGCGTACTCGCCTAACTCATCGCCGGCCTTGTCGAGTATATTGCCCAGCACCTCACGCTCACGCGCTCTGTCAATCACCGGCAAACCCCGGGCGTTTTTATACTCGGCCACGTCCCGCATTAAATTCATGCGCTCCAAAAATAATTTCAAGATATTATCGTCTATATCATCAATCTTGCCGCGAATATCTTTAATGTCCATGCCTCAATCACTCTCCTAAATCTTAAATCTGCAAGCTATGTATAAGCTTTAAATTTGTAAAATCTAATTCATTATGATAGTATATTATAAAATAAATTAAATTCAGGGGAGCTAAGTTTCAAAGCTGAGAGGAGATTTAAATAAATAAAATCTCGACCCTTTGACCTGATGCGGGCAATGCCGCCGTAGGGAGATTTTTAAATTAAATAATTACGCCCCTTGAATTTAAATTTTAAATTAATTTAAATCAGGAGGCGTTTTTTATGCAAAATCGTTTAAACATCAAAGTCATGCTTGAGGGCGCACTGTGCATTGCCCTTGCCGTCGTACTCGACAAGTTAAATCTATTCAGAATGCCTAACGGCGGTTCAATAGACTTAGAACTCGTGCCGTTAATTATATTTGCGTGGCGGCACGGCCTGAAGCTCGGCCTTTGCATCGGCGCATTAACAGGCGTAACGCAATTTTTATTATCGCCGTATTACGTGCATCCAATTCAAGTTATCGCCGATTATCCTTTAGCTTCGTGCTGCTTCGGTCTTTCAGCTTGTAAATTATTTAAAAATTTTAATAATATAAATAAAATTTTGGGAATAATTTTAGCCGGAGCTTGCCAGATAGCTTGCCACACATTCTCAGGGGCTGTGTTCTTCGCGCAATACGCTCCCGCAGGACAAAATCCATGG
>JAFUXM010000212.1 GCA_017470785.1 Synergistaceae bacterium | reverse complement strand
AAAGGCTCGAAGCTTGAGGACGTTTACTTTAAAGCTGTGAGTTCCAGCATGTGCAAATTATTTTTAGGCTTTGACGCAATAGGCATGGACCGTACCGAGATACGTTCTAAAGTCGGCACGCCGACCGTGCGTGAGACTCCGCCCGGCGAACCGAACGTGAGTATAACTTCCTACGAACTGGCCGATAAAAACATGACGCTTGCCTTTCACTCCACTGACGGCCTGATCGATTACTTTGAATTATACAAAGGCTCTGTAGGCGAAATCAACAGAGGCTGGACACCGGACGTGCTTTACGAGCGCGAGCAAATTTAAAATTAAATTAAATTTTTTAAGCATAATAAAAGCTCTTGGCCTGAAATTTAATTAAGCCAAGAGCTTTTAATTAAAAATTATAATTTGCTGAATTATTACTGCGAGATTGCGCTGACCGGGCAGGTCGAGACGCAGCTTCCGCAGTCGACGCAAGCGCTCTCGTCAACTAATGCTTTGCCGTCGGACATAGAGATTGCACTCACCGGGCACACGCCCACGCATGACTCACAGCCTACGCACGTATCACGATCTACTTTTGCTGCCATTGAAGAACCCTCCTCAAAATAATTAATTAAAAAATTAAAAAATTTGCTTGATCGTTTTACAAATAAATTTATTAAAGCCCCCCAGCCCTAATAAATTTACAAGCATTATATCACAGAAAATAAAAACGCGTTTAAATTTAAATTTTATTATAATATTTATAAAATTTAAAAATTTTCTGGAGTGAGAAGTATAACATGCAAAAGAGTTTGAAAGTTCAAGAGGCATACTCGGGCGATGCGCTGAACGGCATAGCCCGCATTCATCCCGATGACATGGCGGAGCTTGAGCTGAGCGAGGGCGATTTAATAGAGATAACTGGCAAAAAAGTTACGGCTGCAAGGGTCAAGTCCGGCGACGCGGCATCAGGTGCAGGGCGCGGGGTAATTCAGATTGACGGATTAATTCGCGAGAACGCCGCAGCTTCGTTAGATGATAAGGTCGAGATAGCTAAATCGATTTCGCATCACTTCGCGGGCAGCTTGACGCTTCAGCCTTTAAGCAACTCGCAATTAAGCGATAAAGACAGCGACGAGAAATATATTTTATCGCTGTTAGAAGGTCAGGCGGTCAGAGCCGGTGACCGTGTGAGATTAAATTTATTCGGCACGCGGGTCTGCGACTTTTTAGTCAGCGCTACGACGCCCGAAGGCACTGTGATTATAAATAAATCGAGCTATTTAAATTTATTGAAGCCTGCTAATATAACTCATGCGCATAAAATTTCGTATGAAGACATAGGCGGCTTAGGGTCGCAGATTAGAAAGATACGCGAGATGATCGAGCTGCCGCTGAGATTTCCGCAGATATTTGAGCGGTTAGGCATTCAGCCGCCGAAGGGCGTGTTATTATACGGGCCGCCCGGCACCGGCAAGACTGTTATAGCTAAGGCCGTTGCCAACGAGACCGACGCATGGTTCACTCATATATCCGGCCCTGAGATAATCGGCAAATTTTACGGCGAGAGCGAAGAACGCTTGAGAAATATATTTGAAGAGGCGCAGCAAAAATCGCCGTCGATAATTTTTATTGATGAGATTGATGCGATTGCGCCCAAGCGTGAGGACATGGGCGGTGAGAAGCAGGTTGAGCGGCGCGTGGTTGCGCAGCTATTAGCGTTAATGGACGGACTTGAATCGCGCGGCCAAGTCGTAGTGATCGGTGCGACTAATATTCCAAATGCGATTGATCCGGCCTTAAGACGGCCCGGCAGATTTGACCGTGAAATTTCAGTGCCTATTCCTGACAGAAACGGCCGGCTTGAGATTTTGCAGATTCATACCCGGGGTATGCCGTTAGCAAGCGACGTTGATTTAAAACGTATTGCTGACTTGTCGCATGGCTTTGTCGGCGCGGACTTAGAGGCTTTAGCTAAAGAAGCAGCTATGGCATGTGTGCGTGACATTTTGCCGTATGTCAATCTTGAGACGCAGGAGATACCGTATGAAAAAATTTCTGGCTTAGAAGTCAGCATGAGGCACTTTGCGAGCGCATTATTAGAGATTGAGCCGTCGGCAGTGCGCGAAGTTTTTGTTGAGATACCGGACGTATCATGGCAGGACGTCGGCGGCCTTGACGATATAAAAGACGAGTTGATGCAGGCCGTGACTTGGCCGCTTAAGCACGCGGAATTATTTAATAAATTTAATATTAAGCCGGTTAAAGGCATTTTATTACATGGCAAGTCCGGCACCGGCAAGACGTTATTAGCTAAGGCACTGGCTAAAGAGAGCGGCGTGAATTTTATCTCGGTGCAGAGTGCGTCTATAATATCGCGGTTCATGGGCGAGAGTGAAAGAGCATTGCGGGAAGTTTTCAGAGTTGCGAGGCAGGCTGCGCCGTCGATATTATATTTTGACGGGATAGACGCGTTAATCTCTGCACGCAGCTCAAATTTAAATTCAAGCTCAAGCCTGACAGAAGACAGACTGGCCGCGCAATTCATGAGCGAGATGAACGGCATAGAAGAATTAACCGGCGTTGTAGTCTTAGCTACGACTAACCGGATAGATTTATTAGATCAAGCTTTGTTAGCATCGGGCAGATTTGATTTAGTTTTAGAATTGCCGCTGCCGGACTTAAAAGCCCGTGAGGAGATATTTAAAATAGAGTTAGCTAAAAAGCAGCTTGCGCCGGATGTTAATTTAAAATTTTTAGCAAGCAAGACTGACGGCATGAGCGGCGCTGACATAGCAAAAATTTGCCGCAAGGCCGCAATGCAGGCTTTAAAATCTGCCGTGAATAATAATGATAATAATATTTTGATACAGGAGGCATATTTTGATGTGTAAAAATTTTAAAATTAAATTAAGTTTAATAATAATTTTAATTTTATCGCTAAGCTCGCAGGCATGGGCAGCTAATGCTAATGCAAGCATGTATGATTTATTCTGGCGGCGGGCGTGGCCTCAAATGGAGAGCTTGTACAACTCGCAGCGCAATACGCCTCAAGATCATGCGTTAATGGCGAATGCGTACAGATTTCAGAATAAATGGGCTGAGACAGTGAGAGTACTTGAGGCGCACGGCAAAAGTTTTCCGGCTTCAGTAAGGCCGTATGCTGACATGACGTTAATATTAGGCTATGAGAAATTAAAGCGTTATCAAGAGGCGTTGAGCTTAGCTGAGAATTTATATAAAACCGCGCCTCAGGATTTGAAATATTATATTGCGCTGGCGCAGTACAGAATTTTAAAAGATGCTTTAAAAAGTCAGGACGTTAAAAGGCTTGAGAGCGCGTTAAATAAAATGCTTAATGCAGCAGGCAGCAACGACAGGAAAATTTACGCGCTGACGCGTTTAGTCTCGCTGCCGGGCAACAGAACTGAGCAGGCGTTGAGTTTATTAAATCTTCAGCCGTCGAACAAAGAAGCAGCTGGATATTTAGCGAAGCTTAAAAGCCCAAATAATAATATTAAAATTGCGCTGGGAATTTATTATCATTTAGCAGGCAATGCCAAGAGCGCATTTGACATGCTGCAAAATATCCCGTTAAAATCTCAGGGCGGCCGTAAGGCAGCGTATTATCGGGCGTGGTCGCTGTCGAGGCAGAAGCGCAATCAAGAGGCGTTGAACTTATGGGGCAGCTTAGCGTTAAACGGCAATGCGTGGGCAGAGTCGAGCGTGCGGCGCATAGCTGCATTAGCAAAAGATAAGGGAATGCGTGAGCCTTGTATTAACGCGCTTGATAGAATTTCGCGCGAGCGTAAAGGCGACGTGCAGGCTCGGGCTTTATTATCACTCAGCAGCTTGATGGGCAAAGGCGAGAGCAAGCAGAAAGAAATCTTAGACTCGCGTATATTGCAGAGCTTTCCTAATACTAAGTATGCGTTTGATGTGATATGGCGGCGCGGTTGGGCGAATTTAAATGCTGGCAATGCAGCCGAGGCCGTTAGATTGTGGCGCATGGCCGACGCTCCTAACACAAGTGCTTTTAGACGGCCAAGAGTTTTATACTGGCTTGCTCACGCGCAGAAATTAGCTGGCCGCGCTAACGAGGCTGAGAAGACTTTAAATATATTAAAGAAGCGTTACCCGCTTTCTATATATGGCTTATTAGCTTTGAATAATAAAATTAAGATAATCGACGGCGATAATCCGGCGATGAGCATTAAGCCGTCGGAGCTTGAGACTTGGGGCTTTATTGAACATGCAAGATTGAAATTATCGCGGCCAAAGGCGACTGCGAAAGAATTATATAGAGCGTTAAAGTTATCGCGCTGGCTGGGGCTTGATGAGTCTTATTCTGAGGCGCGGCGGCTCGAAGCGCTTTTGACTTCCGGCACGACTTTATATAGAAATGACTTAGAGGCTTTATATCCTAGACCGTTTAGGCCGCAAGTTGAGAACGCCGCTAAGACTTACGGCGTAGAAGATAAATTTGTCTGGTCGATCATGAGGCAGGAGAGCGCATTTAGACCTGACGCTAAGAGCTATGTCGGCGCATCGGGATTAATGCAGCTTATGCCGGCAACTGCCCGTGAAGAAGCCAAGCGTGCTGGCCTTTCAAGCTATGAAATCATGAATGTAAATGACAATATTAAAATCGGCACGTCGCATTTAAACACGCTTGCAAAAACTTTTGCGCGTAAAGAATGGATTATGGCGGCATATAACGCAGGCGGAGGCAATGCGCGTAAATGGCTTCGCGACGGCGGCGACCGTCTGCCTCTCGACAGATGGATCGAGGCAATAAAATTTGAGGAGACCTGCGGCTATGTGCAGCGCGTCTCTGCGAATTTAGAAATTTACAGAATGCTTTATGATAAGCAAGATAATAAAAATAATAAATAATGAGGATTGAGAAGTGAGATTTAAATACCGTGTTAGGACTAAGGCCGGTCAGCCGTTAGAGGGCTTTGTGAATGCTGCTTCACAGGATGCCGCCGAAAATATTTTGCGTAATCGAGACTTAATTATAGTTGAGCTTACGCAAAACGGCCGGTCTCGAAGCTTATGGCAAAGATTTGCTGCGCTGACTATAGGCCGCGTTAGTTTAAAGAGAAAAATATTTTTTATGAGACAGCTCGCGGCGATGCTTGAGACCGGCATAGGGCTTGACGCATCGTTTGATATTATCATCGAGCAGGAGCGGGATTTTAAATTACGGGCTGTTATTATTGAAATTAAAAATCAAGTTAAGGAGTTCGGCGGCAGTTTAAGCCTTGCCATGGCTGAGAGTTTTATATTTGATGATATGACGCTTGCGATTGTTCAAGCTGAGGAAGAAGCAGGCAAGCTTGCCGACGGCCTTGAACGCGCAGCGGATTTATTAGAGAAGCGCAATTTATTTAAGTCCAAAATTTTTAAAGCTATGTTATATCCGGCGCTGGTCTTAATTTTAGCTTTATGCGTGTTAATAGTATTTATAGTTTATATTATGCCCGGTTTTGAGCAGGTGTTTAGAGCAATGAATATCGAGCTGCCTGCCGTGACGAAATTTGTTTTAGCGATTGGAAATTATCTCACTGTTAATGCTCATAAAATATTTTTATACGCGTTATTAATTATAATTTTATTAATTTGCATAACGCAGGCCAAGTTCATGCGGCCGCTGATAGATAAAATTAAATTAAATCTGCCTGTGATCAAAAATCTTGTGTTTAAATCGGCGCTGGCGAACTCGACGCGGACGCTTGCGGCGCTGGCTGCCTCAGGTGTGCCGATAGTGAACGCGCTGAAGATGGCCGGCGGCACTGCGGGCAATGTTGTTATTAAAAATGCGTTTGATAATATGGCGGAGCAGGTTGCAAAGGGCGATACATTAGGCGACGCATCGCGCGATGCTAAATTATTCCCGACGTTAGTTACTCAGATGATGCGCATCGGTCAGGAGACGGGCAATCTTGAAGGCATGATGGAGCGCGTCGCCTCATGGTATGATCAGGAATTAAGCAACGAGTTAAATATCGTATCGTCATTGTTTGAGCCTTTAATGATTATTTTAGTCGGCATAGTAGTAGGCATAATGGCCGTGGCTCTTATGGGTCCGGTCACGTCGGCCATGACGCAGATTTAATTTTAAATATAAATTTAAATTTTTATTTTAAGTTTAAGGGGAGATATTTAATGATTGTGCGCAGGGGATTTTCGCTCGTCGAGCTTATGGTCGTGATAGTGATAATGGGAATTTTAGGCGCGGGTGTTATGCTGTCAAGCAGCAGCGCTGTTGCCTCGGCGAGAGCCTTGACTATTATCAATGACCTGCGAAGCTTGAAAGAGGCTGCGCTGTTATTCTATCTCGACAATCCTGATACTGCGCCGTCGCTTGACGGCCTTAAAACTTACATCGAGAACCCTGACAAGATCACGGCAAGCCGCTATGAAGTCACGCAGAACACTAATACTAATATATATTTTATAGGCTATGATTTAACGAATGAGCCCAATAAAGCTGAAGTAAAAACTCGTTTGGGCTCGCGGGCGAAGTCGACAGGCTTGTTAGGTGATACCGGCGACAGTCCTGCAGCGTATGCAGGCGACGGCGATAAAGTTTATGTGAAAGCGTATTAAATTTTATTAAATTTATTGCTGTGAAGTTACGCGCGGGGCTTGCATTGGCAAAGCCGAGACGCAAAGTGTGAAGTCATACGCAGAAGTTGAGGCGCAAGGCGTGAAGTCATCGCGAGGCGTGAGTTTGCAGAGCCGAGACACAGAGCGGGAAGTTACGCGTGAGGCTTGCACTGGCGAAGCTGCGAGGCAGGCGTGAATTTACGCGCGGAACTTGAGTTGCGGAGCTGCGAGGCAAGATGTGAAGTCATGCGTGAGGCTTGCACTGGCGAAGCTGCGAGGCAGGCATGAAGTCATGCGCGAGGACTTGTACTGGCAGAGTTGAGACACGATAACGTGAGGTCATGTGCGATGGTTTGAGGTTGCAGAGCTGCGAGCCGCAGGGCGTGAAAGGTATGCGCGGAGCTTGAGGTTGCAAAGTTGAGCCGCGATAGAAAAAATTATACGCGTGGCTTGAGTTGCAGAGCTAAGCCGCAGGGTGTAAAGTCATACGCAGGGGCTTGAGTTGTCAAGGCTAAGGCACAAGATGTGAAGTCATACGCTGGCTTGAGTTGCAAAGCTAAAGCGTGAGGTATGAAGTCATACGCAGGATTTGAGTTTGCAAAGCTGAGCTGCGATAGCGTGGAGTTACTCGTAAGGATTTGAGTTTGCAGAGTTAAGCCGCAAGGTGTGAATTCATCTGCAAGGCTTGAAGTTGCAAAGCTGCGAGGCGAGATGTGAAGTTATGCGCGAAGACTTGAGTTTGCAAAGCTTAGCCGCAAGGTGTGAATTCATCTGCAAGGCTTGAAGTTGCAAAGCTGCGAGGCGAGATGTGAAGTTATGCGCGAAGACTTGAGTTTGCAAAGCTTAGCCGCAAGGTGTGAATTCATCTGCAAGGCTTGAGTTGCAAAGCTAAGCTGCAGGGGTGTTAAGTCACACGCGAGGGCTTGAGTTGTAAAAGTTTAGGTGCGATAGCATGAAGTTACGTGTGGGGTTTGAGTTTGCAGAGCTTAGACACAAGGCGTGAGGTCATGCGCTGGGCGTGAAGTTGGTAAAGCTGCAGCGTAAGAGCATGGCTCAGAATTTTTATATAATATTAATTATTTTATTTAATTATTTAATTAACTGAAAGGAGTTTTGATTGACATGTTGAAAAGAGTTTTAATAGCTCTAATGATTATGTGCGTTGCTTTGGCGTCATGTGCAACATGCGCAATGGCAGCTGAGAAGGCATTGATGATTGACGGCGATCACGGCAAGCTTGCCGCAATTCTGCAAATTCCTGACGGCAAAGATAATTTTGATATTGTGATAATCTGCCATGGATTTACGTCACAGAAAGAATTTAAATTATTAAAAGATCTTGCAGATGACTTAGAGGACGACGGCATAGCGTCGTTAAGATTTGACTTTAACGGCCACGGCGCAAGCGACGGCGATTTTCAGGATATGACTGTGCTGAACGAAATCAGCGACGTTAAAAAAATTTATGAATATATTAAATTAAATTTAAAGCAGGTAAATCAAATTGCGCTGGCTGGACACTCGCAGGGCGGTGTAGTTGCAAGCATGGCCGCCGGAGAGTTAGGCGATGATATAAAGGCACTCGCGTTATTAGCACCGGCTGCTGTGCTGCGTGACGACGCAATACGCGGCAATTTATTTGACGCTAAATTTAACTCGTTAAATCCGCCCGAGTTCGTAGCTATTATGGGCGGCAAATTTAAAGTCGGCAAAGATTATATTTTGACTGCGCAGACACTGCCGATTTACGAGACTGCAAGAAAATTTAAAAATCCCGTGTGCTTAATCCACGGCACGGGCGATGTTATAGTTCCATATACCTACAGCCTGCGCTATCATGAAATTTATAGTAAAAGCGAGTTAAATATAATTCAAGGCTGGAATCACGGCTTTAATAATCATGAGGCCGAAGCTGCAAAGATCGCCGCAGATTTCTTTAAAAAAATTTTATTAAAATAAATAATTTTAAAATTTAAAAATCAAGGCGCGCTGGAAATTAATGCAGCGCGTCTTGATTTTATTTTTTACTAAAAATTAATTCCCATAAGATTAATTCAAAGCCGGGCCAACCCGTGGCATCGTTGCCTTTCTCGTCATACGATAATTTAATTGCTTTAAGCAAAAATATTTTTAAAGCTCTATCGCCGTAAGTTTTTAACGCGGCCTTGGCCATCTTGACCGAGTACGCATTAGGATTTTTCTGACCGATTGCGTTTAACGCATTGTTAGCATCGCGCTTGAAAGCCGCCATATAAACAGCAGGTCTAAGCCTGTTGCATAAGCCGGTCAACACCGGCAATAAAATATCTTGCTTTAAATATTTTAACGAGTTCGCGACGTCCTTATATTTAGCTAAACATACGCCGTCAAGGAAAGTTAATAAAGCGCGGCTGCCCTCGTCAAACGATAAAGCTCTGACAAGCTCAGTATCAACTTTAATTTTTTTGCTCGCAGCATACGCACCTAAATTATTCAGCACAGCCCTTAACTCTTCCTGCGAGTCTATAAATTCACCCAACAATGCCGCCGCGTCAGGCTCAAGCTTTATATTTTGCTCACGCGCTATGCCAAGCAGCCAGTCCTTACGCTTCCACGGCGGAATCTCAGCCTCACCTTTCAATACCTTTACGTTCTTTAATTTCAATAAATTAATTTTACTTTTAGCTTTGCCTTTAACTTTAGCATTGCTTTCTTTATCGTCTTGCTCTTCAGCCTTATTATCAGCTTTATCATCATCAAGCTTTGAATTATTTGCGAACGCAGCGATTATAGCCGCATAAGCATTTTTATCATCCGGAGCATTTATAGCATCTATTAATTTATCAGGAAACTCACCTAACAGCTCGCAGCCCTCGCAGACTATTATTTGCCGCTCGTCAAACAAGCCCCGCGCTGACGCGTGTTCAAATAAATTCTGCCAGTTCGCAAAGTGTACCCCAGCCTCGAACTTGCCGCTGAGTACATAGCCCTCACGCTCAAGTTCTTTGATCTGCTCGGCTAATTGCCGCCGCTGCCCCGCGTGCTGCTCTATTAATATTAATTTAGGCATAATTTAAAATTAAAATATTGCCTCTCAAGCTTAAAATTTTTAATTAAGCTCAAGAGGCAATTAAATTATTTAATTTATTTATTTAACAACTATATTAACGAGCTTGTCAGGCACTGTGATAACTTTAACAACTTGCTTGTCAGCCAGCTTCTCGATTACGGCCTTGTCGCTCATAATATCTTTTTCAAGCTCCTCACGGGTTAAACCGGCCGGTCTCTCAAGCTTAGCGCGTATCTTGCCGTTGACCTGCACAACTATAATCACTGCATCCTGCACTAACGCGCTGGCATCATAATTAGGCCAAGGCTCAAGGCAAAGCATTTTGTCATGGCCTAACATTTCCCATAACTCTTCCGTGATGTGCGGGCAGAAAGGCGACAGGCAATTTAATAACGCCTCGCAGGCTTCGCGCTTTAAATCCCATGCTATGTCATCGTCGAGCTTAAGCGCCGTAATGCTGTTAGTAAGTTCCATTAGGCTTGCTATCGCCGTGTTGAACTGCTTCTCATCGCTTATGTCATGCGTGACTTCTTTAATAGTGCTGTGAATTTTGCGCTTAAAATCTCTAAGCTCACGTTCTTTCAAGTCAGCCATCGCGATAATTTTATTATGCGCTAATAATTTCTCTAAATTTTCTTCAACAAAGCGCCACACGCGGCTCAAAAATCTATACGAACCTTCGACGCCGCGCTCCGACCAATCCAAATCATTATTAGGCGGCGCAGCGAATAATATAAATAATCTCGCAGTGTCAGCGCCGTATTTATTGACTATCTCCGACGGGTCAACTACGTTGCCGACTGACTTCGACATCTTTTTGCCGTCCTTAATTACCATGCCCTGCGTCAATAAATTTTTAAACGGCTCGCGTATGTCTTTATCAATCAAGCCTAAGTCTGCTAAAAATTTCGTGAAAAATCTTGCGTAAATTAAATGCAGGCACGCGTGCTCTATACCGCCTATATACTGATCAACCGGCATCCAGTAATCTACATCTTCTTTTTCAAACGGCAATTTATCATCATGAGGCGAGCAATATCTATCAAAGTACCATGACGAGCAAAAGAACGTATCCATCGTGTCGGCCTCACGTTTGGCATCAGCGCCGCATACCGGACACTTCACGTTCAGCCAGTCCGGCAGGTCTAACAGCGGCGAGTGGCCTACTTCTTTTACTTCAACATCTTCAGGCAATAACACCGGCAAATCACTCTCAGGCACAGGCACAACGCCGCAGTGCGGACAGTGAATAAACGGTATCGGCGTCCCCCAGTATCTTTGACGCGAAATTAACCAGTCCCTTAATTTAAAATTAACTTCGCGCTTGCAGATGCCTTCGCGCTCGCCCCAGTCAATCATCTTGACTATTGCCTCTTGCGTTTCAAGCCCGTCAAACTCGCCCGAGTTGCATACTATGCCGTACTCTTCATAGGCGTGCGTCATAGTCGCACCGTCAAACTCCGTGCCGTCCTTAGCTTTCACTATCGGAATAACCGGAATATTATACTTGCGGCAAAATTCAAAGTCGCGCTGGTCGCCGCACGGCACGCCCATAATCGCTCCCGTGCCGTAGTCAGTTAATATATAATTCGCAATCCAGATAGGCACAGGCTTTTTCGTAACGGGATGAATGCCATAGAACGGCGTCTTAAATCCAAATTTTTCAGCGCCTGCATCAGACCGCTCGATATTGCTCTGACCTGCCACCTGCTTCACAAATTTGCTAAGCTCTTCAGCCTCGTCAGGCTTCATTACTTCAAGCATCTTTTTAACAAGCTCATGCTCGGGCGCAAGGGCGATAAACGTCACGCCGTAAATCGTGTCAAATCTTGTAGTATAGACTTCGATTTTATAATTTAAATCCGGCACGTCAAACGCGAGCCGCGCGCCTTCAGACCTGCCGATCCAGTTGGTCTGCATAATTCTTACACGGCGCGGCCAGCCCTGCAAATCTTTCTCTATGTCATCAAGCAATTCCTGCGCGTACTGCGTGATCTTAATAAACCATTGGGTTAAATTCTTTTTAGTGACTTTGCTGTGACAGCGCCAGCACTCGCCGTTCTCGACCTGCTCATTGGCTAACACAGTGCCGCAGGTATCGCACCAGTTCACCGGCGCTTCTTTGCGAAACACTAAGCCCTTCTCGTACATCTTTAAAAATATATACTGATTCCATTTATAATACTCAGGCAAGCAAGTAATAGCGCCGTGGTCCCAATCATAGCTGTAGCCCATGCGCTTTAACTGCCCGGTCATGTACTCGATATTTTTAAGCGTCCAATCATGCGGCTTGGTCTTATATTTAATCGCGGCGTTCTCTGCCGGCATCCCGAACGAGTCAAAGCCCATAGTATATAAAACGTTCTTGCCGTTCTTGCGCAAAAATCTTGCCAGCGCATCGCCGATAGAGTAATTGCGCACATGTCCCATGTGAAGCGCGCCGCTCGGATACGGAAACATCTCAAGGCAAAAGAACTTCTCGCGCTCGTCTTTTTTAATTTTAAAGCACTGCGCTTCGTCCCACTTGCGCTGCCATTTGCTCTCGATCCTTTCAAAATCATAAGGCATTCAAAACTTCCTCCAAAATTAAATATATAAATAAAATTTTAAATTTATTTCAAAACTCTGTTTAAAAATTCTAAAATTATTTTAAATACTTCGGGTTGATGAAAATATACAGCGTTATGCTCTCCGCCCTTGATGATATAGAGGTCGGCCGGAACGTTACGCCTGACCAGTTCATCGTGTAAGAGCTTTGACTGACTTAATGACACAGTCTTGTCCGCGTCGCCGTGAAAGATTAAGAACGGCGGAGTGTGTGCGTCTATATAGTTTAACGGATTCGCATCGCGTGCAGTCTCAGGAGTATCTAAGACGCTGCCGCCCTTATTGTTCTTGTAGACTGCTACGCCGTTGACGAATAAAGATACAAAGCTTGCCGGCGAGTAATATAACTTGCGCTTCTCCTCAGAATAGTCTTCGGCGATCCTGGTCAGGTCGCTCGGGCCGAAGCAGTCGATCACAGCTTGAACCTCGCTGCTCTGATTCAAATTATCTCCGAACGTAAATTTATTTACACCACCTGTCACGCCCAGCATAGACGCGAGATAGCCTCCGGCTGAGAAACCCATGACGGCGATCTTATTATTATCTATGTTCAACTCGTCAGCGTGAGCTCTGAGATAACGGACTGCGGCCTTGGCGTCGCCGATGATTTCCTCGTAGCTTGCCGCACCGATCAACCTGTACTCAATGCTTGCCGCAAAAAAATCATTCTCGGCAAACTTGACGGCGAGGTTGCTGACGGTTTCTCTGTTAGCATCGATCCATGCTCCGCCGGGGATCAGTATAACGGCTGGATGCTTTTGATTATTATTATTATTATCAAAAGGCGAGAAGATGTCCATCTTCAGCTCAGCCCTCGGCCACGTGTCATACCTCGCGAATACAACGCCGGATCTCAGTGAAAATCCGGCCGTCTTTACCTCAACGTCAAGCTCTGCGATACTCGCCCCGCAGGTTTGCGGCGTGAAAGTTAAAGATACGATCAGCGCGCAAATTAAAATTTTTAACTTCAACAGGTTTCTCACTCCTTTTAAATTAAATTAAGTTAATTATAACAAATTTGATATAATCAACTTAATTAACATTACACTTAATTAAATTAATCAGGAGACTATAAGCATGAGCGAGACTAAGATTGAGAAAGTTTTATTCGGGACGATGCCGGACGGCCGCGATGTTTTTAATTATACTTTATACGACAGCAAAGGACAGAGCGTGACTGTCTCAGAGTACGCCTGCGCGATAACAAGCATTAAAGTTTTAAATAAATTTAACAAGCTGATTGACGTGTGCCTCGGCTATGATACTTTAGATGGCTATCTTAACGACAAGTGCTGCTTCGGCGCGTTGGTCGGTCGCTACGCGAATAGAATTAAGGGCGCAAGTTTTAATTTAAACGGCGTGACTTACAAGCTCGAGGCCAACAACGGCAATAATACTTTGCACGGCGGCGCTAAAAGTCTGCGGCGGCAAATTTTTAAATCTCAAATTCAAGGCAATAAAGTAATTTTCACACGCACGAGCCCGGACTTAGAACTCGGCTTCCCGGGAAATTTTACTGTTAATAATGCAATAAGCTTTGAAGACGGCGAGTTAAGAATGGATTTAAGTTATATCAGCGATAAAGATACGCCCGTTAGTATAACTAATCATTGCTACTTTAATTTAAACGGCCATGACTGCGGCCAAGATATTTTAAGTCATGAATTAAAGATTAACGCGAATAAATATTGCGAGTACGACGATGAGCTTGTTGCAATGGCGCCGGCCTTGCCTGTCGAGAACACGCGCTTTGACTTTAGAGATTTTAGAGTTATAAATCAAGGCGGATATGATCATTGCTTTGAAGTTAATCATGACGGCTCGCAGTTAGCTGCGGCGGCTCAAAGCGACTTGAGCGGTATTAAGCTTGAAGTCTATTCTGATATGCCGGCTGTGCAATTTTACACCGGCAACTCTATCGGCAGCGTGACGGGCAAAGAAAATGTTATTTATAAAAATTATTCCGGCTTCGCCCTCGAGTGTCAGCAGTTCCCTAACGCAGTCAACGAGCCGAGATTTCCCAGCCCGATTATCAAAGCCAATACGCCATGCTCATGCTTCATAGCTTATAAATTTATATAAATTTTAAAAATAATAAATGCCTTGCTGATTTATTTTTCAGCAAGGCTATATAAATTTTTAATTTTAATTTACATAAAGATATATCTAATTGCCATTAAGAGACCTACGAGCGCAACGGCCAATATTCCTAAGAATACTATATTCTCAAATGCGCTGGCTACACCGCTGGGCTTCTGCGGCTGCTTCTTAGTTCTTAATCTTAAATTCTTAGTCATGACTAACACGCCGCGTATCTCGTCGCTGATGCGCAAATAAATATAAGTCTTATCGTCGCGTTTATCGACTTCATCAACTGGGAACAGCGGGTCTTGGCCTGACGACTCTAAAAATTTTTGAATTAACGCGCTTGTGCCGGCCTCGGCTGTTTGAAATCCTACTTCTATAATATCGCCCGGCATGATCTCGCTCATGGACTTGCCGTTAATCGGGTCAACTCTCGGTATGCACTGGACAAGCGTCTCCTCAAACGGTTTATCGCCTTCGGCCTTGGCCTCTTCTTCCTGCTTCTTCTTCTCTTCCTCTTCCTGCTTCTTGCGAGCCTCTTCTTCAGGATCGATTATCGGCTGCAGCAATTTAGCGCGCTCTAAGTCAGCCCGCGTAATTAACTCATCGTCGCAGGCAACGTCAAATAAGGACTGCGCCGCCCGTTCAAACGCCCGTCTAATCTCGCCCTCAGCACGGACTAAACGTCTCTTGACAGTACTCGTACCTTCCTGAAATATCGCTATGCGTTCTTCGTCGCGCAGCACTTCATTAGTCAAGACCTCGTTTAACTTATCGCCGAGCATCTTGTCATATGCGCCGATCTGCGGGAAGAGCCGAATGAAAGTTCTCCAGTCGCGGTTAGGCTTTAAGATTTTCGGCACGTAAGGCCGCGTCACCCATAACGACTGCAGGACTGTCTCACCGGTAGTACCGTCGAATATAAGGCAGAATGCGCCGCCTATATCGCCGCGGCTCGGCGAGAACGTAAACTTTATCGCTAAATACCCGGGCTTGTTGGCCTCTAATTTCTCCGGCGAAGTCTCAACAGTTGCAGACGCAGCCGCCTCGATTAACTTCGCCCCCGCACTCGAATTTATATTTGGACCTGCCATCAACAATAACCCTCCGTTTATATTTTTATTTATTTAAATTTATTATATTATAATTTT
>JAFUXM010000211.1 GCA_017470785.1 Synergistaceae bacterium | reverse complement strand
TGTAATTGACATCCCGACGGATGCGCTGACCGGCGCTGACCTCTACACTGAAGTGCCGGAGTGGAAAAATCGCAATAACTACATGGCTGAGAGACAAATCGTCTGCTGGCCGAAGTTAAAGTTAGGCGACGACGTGTTTTATCTCAGCACGCAGTTAATCGGCCTGATGAATAAGACTGACGCAAGTAATGACGACGTGCCGTATGAAACCCCGAGTAATAAGCTCTTGCAGATGAACGCGTGCGTGAATGCAGCCGGTGACGAGATTGACTTAGGGCTTGATCAGGCCAATTATCTGAACGGGCAGGGCATAGTCACGGCCTTGAACTGGATCGGCGGCTGGCGCGCGTGGGGCAACAGGACCGGCTGCTACCCGACTAATACTGACCCGAAGGACGCATTTATCCCGATTAGGCGCATGTTCGACTGGATCGGCAACGAGTTTATACTGACCTTCTGGCAGAAAGTCGATGCGCCGATGACGCCGAGATTAGTTAAAAGCATTGTGAACAGCTATAACATCAGGCTCAACGGCCTTGCAGCGCGGCAGTTTATCTTAGGCGGCCGGGTGGAGTTCCAAGAGAGTGAGAATGCGCTCACAGACCTGATGAACGGCATATTACGCTTCCACATTTATATCACTCCGCCGCCTCCGGCTGAGCAAATCGTGGGAATTTTGGAGTTCGATCCGGACTACTTCCAGACGTTGTTCGAGGCCGTAAAATAGGCGCGGAGGTGATGCAGCATGGCAAATATAGTTCCGGAGAAAGTAATTAACTTTGCAGTGTATAACGGCGGCGATTTGCTCGGCATAGCTGAAGGCACGCTGCCTAATTTAGAATTTATGACCAGTGAGGTGCAGGGCGCGGGGCTTGCCGGAGTTGTCGACAGCCCGACGTTAGGCCACTTCAACTCAATGACTTTGAGCCTGACGTGGCGCACGCAGACAAGCGAGGCGCTGAGGCTTGCGGCGCAGGCAGCTCACGAGCTGGATTTATTCAGCTCCAATCAGTACTATGATGCGGGCGCGGGCGAGTACGTGACGAAGCAGCTGCATATTTTCTGCAAGGCAATTCCCAAAAACTTCACGCTGGGAAATCTCGCAGTCAATGACAGCGCGGGCACTGAGACTGAGTTCGAGATAGTCTACATGAAGATTGAGCTGGACGGCAAGGAGCGCATCGAGGTCGACAAGTATAATTATATCTACAAGGTCGACGGCGTGGATTATCTGGCCGGAGTGCGCAGCAACTTAGGCAAGCTGTAATAATTTCGAGTGATTGACACGGGGGATTTAGACACATGAAGATTAAATTAACGCGTGAATTAAGCGTCAGAGGCGAGAGCTTGACGGAGCTTGAACTTGATTTGGATAAGCTGACCGGTCAGGACATTATCGAGGTAGAAAAGCAAATCGACACAGCGGGCGATGGCCGAGCGTTAGTGCTTCCGGAGTACAGCAAAGTTTATTTAGCGGCTGTAGCAGCGCGGGCGCTGAAAGTGCCGCGAGAGGCGTTGAATTTGCTCACAGCGCGGGATTTCACGCGATTAACGCAGGCGGTGCAGAATTTTTTGATGCGGCCGGACTTAGAGACCGAGCCAGACTTAAAGGCCGAGGAGACAGTCCGGCGCAAGTCCTAAGGCGCGTTGCGCTGCGGCTTGCCCGTGCTGATACCGGCATGAGCGTATTAAACTGGCTTGCCGTGCCGGTATGCGAGCTGCCGGGCTGGATCGCGGTCATCAAGGCTGAGAACAAGCTGCTGCAGGCCGAGCTTGATAAAAAGCGCAGGCGGCGCTAAAACAGGCTGCAGAGCCAGTCG
>JAFUXM010000210.1 GCA_017470785.1 Synergistaceae bacterium | reverse complement strand
CTGATTTTTAATAATCGGACCGGCGCACTCATTGTTTTTAAGGCTTAAGCACTTATCGCACAAAAAATGCTTCGCTGCAGCTTCTCTGCTCTCAGCCTTGCAGTCTTTCTTTGTCGCTGCGCATTTAAACGTTATTTCTGCCATCTAATTTTCTCCCCCTCTAAATATTTTCTAATTGCTGCGTCAACCTGACGTTCAAGCTCAATGCGCTTGTGCATTAAGCGTCTGTCCCGCGTTTTGAGATACGCCTTTTGATAACCGCGCATTTTCTTGACGAGAAAATAAAAATCAATCATGGCCTATCTCTATATTCCTTTACTCCGTATTCCGATAGCTCTGTATAGCTGTTTTGGTCTTTTTTGTAGCAGCGTCTTAAATAATCAAGGCCGCCGTCAACCGAGACATTTACGCAAGAGCAGGTTTTAAAGTCGTGCCTATGCCTGCTCTCGATAATATCGCCGCAAATGTTGCATTTAGCTTTATTTGTGATTATTACCGCGTCGTCTTCAGTCAGCTCAGACGCCTTAACAATACGCAGCCTATCAAACTTCTCGTCCCACATTTCAACTGGCCGACACCAGATACGTTTGCTGATATTCGGGTATCTGCGGTAGATAACAAAAAGTGATGCGTCCTCGGAATGTTCACCTATGTCAAGTACCTCATAGACATTGCCGGTCTTCTTGTTCTGATATAGCCCTTTGGGTATGGCTTTTAATGCTTCATCAAGCGTCATTTTTACTCAAACATCCATTCTAAAAAAGCTTCTAACATCTTATTTCGCGCCTTGGCCGATACCGATAATGTTTAAGAAGTGGGCTACTATGTCAGCATCGGCGTTCAGAATTTTCTCGCTGCAGCACTCTGTTATCTCGCTGAATATCTCGTCACAAACGTAATCAAACGCTGTAGCCTTCAGTGTTGCAAACAGCCTAAGAAAATACCACTGCCCTTTAATCGTAAGCTCAGCTTTATGTGTGAATAAGCCGTTATTGAGTGCAAATGACGTTGGTGCGTCTTGCTCGTTTTTATCGAGCCAGTCGCAGTGAATGAGATAAGTCTGCAGCATGTCGAGGCCAATATTTAGGCCGTTGAAGTTCAGCACGTTGACGAACTCAGACAGCGTGACGGTATTGTTGTGTTTCGGCTCTCTTATGAGTTTAGTGGCCTCAATTTCTTCATCATCGGGCACTTCGTCAAGCTCCAGTTCACCACTGCCGCAGGCTTTGTCCTTAAGCCGCAGCATCGGGAAAATCACCTCGCTCATTACCCAGTTCCAGAGCTTGTCCGCTGCGGCTTTGACCGACTCGGCCTGATTATCCTGCAACGCTTTTGTCACGGCATACAAGCCGGAGATATTAAGCGCCCCGACACGGTAATATTCCAGCCGGTCATTCTTGCACAGCATAATCTCCTTGTGCTGCTTGCTGCTCAGCTTGACAGCAACCGATCTCCATAACGCGGGATAAATTGCGCCGTCGGTATCTTGATTAAGCGCGTTGAAAATATCGCGCGTTGCGAGCCATATCTCGTCGTCCTTGTCTATGCCGACCCTGATCTCGTACTTGTCAGCATAAGTAAAAGTCTGCTGCTTAATCATGCTCGGCAAATCTTCAGGCTGCTTAGCTGCGAGTTCGCGCATCTCAGGAAACACGTTATGCACGAGCCAATTCCAAATCCCGCGGGCTGCTTTTTTGGCTTGCTCCGGCTGGTCGCTGTCTTTTAGCAGTTCACGCACTACTTTGAATAAGCCTGATGACGTGATGCCCGTGGTGTACTGATAATGCTGGCCATTCTGAACATCAGGCACGCTTATTAAAACGCCTTTGTGCTGCGACAGCGGCAGCTTGCGCACGAGCTCATAAAACTCGTCTTTATCCAGTGTGCCGCAGCTCTCCATGCTGACGACCTCGCTGATATTTTTGAGCTTCAGCCAGATGTTGCCATCCTTGTCGACACCGGCGAAAATCGGCCAGTTATCGCATTCCTCACCGTTGAATATGAATTCGCGCCATTCCGTCACGACCGGAGCGCTGTTGTCCTGTTTGTTATTGTTCATTTAAAAAATCCTCCTGTAATAAATTAATATTGCTTACGTTTGTTCCAAATATCGATTGCCATTGCGCGGGCTTTGTCGGGGTACGCTGAGTAACACTTTGCGCAGCACTCAGCGCCGCACTCGCAGCTCACGTGACCCCAGTATGCTCTGCCCTTTTCACGCTGGCGAAACTCGTCATCCGGCGGATAAATCAACAGCTTATCGCTGCCGCAGAACGGGCACGGCTTTAATTTAATCTCGCTCATGATTACAACACCCTCGCTCGCCAGTGGCTTTCTTTCAAGGCTTCCGCAGCAAACTCTAATGCTTGAATAAATGCGTCGATCTCATGCTCGCCAGTGCATGAAAATGAAACTTTTAAAGGCTCATGCTCAGTCTCGCAGTCTATACTGCTAAAAATCAAATGCTGGCAAACCTTAGCATTGTTTCCAAATTCAAACGCTAAATAAACATGCTCGCTGCCACTATCAGCTGGTGCGTCGCAGCCGACTTCAATCCGCCGAATATCGTCTCTGTAAAAATTTTTATAGAACGTCTTTACGTTCGTGCCATCAACATCGTGTTTATCCATGCCGTCAATATCGTAAATATTCATACTAATTCACTTCCTGCTATGGAACATAATTTAAAAACTCAGGACTAAATCCGCGCATCTGAATTGCCAGAATTTGCCGTCTTGCGCTCTCCGTCCGGTCATTCATCACGGCTTCATTTAATCTTTTTAATAAACGCTTGTGCTTACGCACTTTTAAACCTTCTAACATTATTTGTCTGCCTCCTCAAATCTGTAATCTATCAGCTGAACCTGAGTAAAACTCTCTAAACTTCCGCCCTTGTCTTTAAATAAGTAATGCGTTAGCCCGTGTGCGCCTGTACAAGACTTAACAAAAGTAAAGCATTTTGATGCGGCTCTTCCGTTGTCTTTTTTCTCATTAGCACGGCTTCCAAACATGAACGACTGAGTAATAAATTCATATCGCCGTCCCGGCTGGAAGTCCGGCAGCTTAGGCAGAAAGATATACGGGCTGAAAGTCTCATTGTTCTCCAAAATGTCTTTAATCCGCGCTTTGAGTTCGGGCTTGTTAATACGTCCATACTCGATATTGGCGTATTCTGTCAAGCTAAGCCCGAGTCCTTTTGCCATTTGATACTGTGGCCAGCCTTTTTCAACCCTAAGAGCGACAAGTTCTGGAGTAGCCTCGTCTATAAAAATATCGCCTAAGTCCATAACTCGCTCATCATCTCATTGATTTGCGCGTGATACTTGTCACTGCTGCGCTTACAATTAATAAGTTCATAGTCAAATTCAAAGCCTTCAAGCAAGCCCTCAGTCTCAGTCTTGACTATCTCACGCTCTGGGTTAGTTACGCGGATTATCTTTGCACCTTTGTCTTTAAGCATCGCGTACTCGTTAGGGAAGCGCAGATCGTCTATTACTATTAACGCATTTGAATGGGGCTCTATATATTTATACATTATCCGAACCCATATATCGCGGTCAAGCTGCTTTAAGCCTTGGCCTATCGCGATATTAAAATCTCTCGCACTTAGTCCAAGTTCACGATTATTTATCACGTCATCACCGTATAGGGCTTTAAGTGTGAGCACCATCTCTTTTATAGGAGCTGCAAAGCTACAACTATAAATAAATTTGTTAACGTCGATTATTTTTCTCGCGGTACTCTTCCCAGCCTGCGGGTACGGGCTGTAAAACGCTATAATCATTTAATCATCCTCTTCTGCCCACCTATATCGCAGGCGTTCATCTCCAAAAGTTTTTGCAACTACTAAACCCCGTTCAACATGCGACTTTAGCGTCGGCCTTGAAATGCCATACTCTCTGCAAAACGTGCTTGCCGGAAGCCATCCGCTCTGAGGCTGGGGTCTTGTCTTTAACTCTTTTAATTCTTTTTTAATCTCAATCAGCACGGCTTGAATGTTAATCAGCTGCTCACGCGTCTCTGCGTCTTGTTCAATCGTTAGTGTTTGCATGGCTAATTAACCTTTGCCGTCCAGCATTGTTGAAATACCATTGAGCGCATTCATGGCTGCTGTAAGGACTTTTACTCATCTTCCAGCGCCCGTATTCGTTAGCCTCTCCTTCGGGCGGAATGATATTTAATTCACGGGCTGTGTGCATCACTTTGCGATTAGTAATCCCGATCTCCCCGCCTACGTCACTTGCTGAATAATATCTTTCAGTCTGGTCGGGCAGCATCTCAGGATGTTCACGCCCCGTCGTCAAGACTGTGACCTCATGCGCTAAAATCTGCTTGCTTTCCTTAGTCAAGGCATAGGCCGGGCTATCGACCATATGCTGAATAATTTTCGCAAGCCGCGCGTTAGCATTCTTAGCTTGAATAGCTAAGCGCTCTTCTGCAAGCTTAAGCTTTTGAGCTTCTTTATCATTAACGCTATACGAGCCAGTCTTACGAATAGACGGCAAGACTTCGGACGTGACCCATTTTCTAAATTTTTTAGCCTCCGGCTTGTTGCTCCGCATGATAAGAGCATATAAGCCGGACTCAGAAACAATGGACATGTTGGGGTTGCCGCGTTTTCCGTCGGAAATTCCGACGGTATTCTTTTCATCGTCATCGAGCGCACTTACAGCATCTCGTGAATTTACAATACTTAAAATATCGCATACGTCTTTAGCAACCCACCACGGCTCTCCGTTTTGTAAAATAACCCTTATACTTTGTTGCTCAAAATTAAATACCTGTAAAGCATTTGTCATGCTAAAGCTCCTTTTCTTTTAATTAATCTTTCTTGTAAAAATCGCCTATCCAGCCGTCAGCCTGTAACGGCAAGTCTTTAGCCCAAGAGATAGGCGCGGTCATTAAAGCTATGGCTTGTTCAAGGTCTGCTTTGTCAGCCGGGCAGTCAATTACAACTTCATCATGCACGTGGAACACAATAGGAAAGCCGTTTGCTTCAAGCCTCTCTATTGCTTCCGCGAGGCAGTCGCGGGCTATTGCTTGCACAACATTCTCCGCGATTTTCCCTCCGTATGTCTCCAGCTGCGTCCACTGTCTCGTAGTCTGATTTATGCCATGATAACTAATAGACGCATTTTCCCACCGATTAACACCGAGCTGAGGATGCGCATAATAAAGCTTGCGTCCGCTTGGCAGCCTGATAGTCATAAAATCAAGATTATTATTTAAGTCAAACTCCCGCGCAAAGACTAAGTTATTAACTATTGCCTGCCGACCTGTTTGAATTACGGATACGGCTGCATTCTC
The DNA here is from genome assembly GCA_017470785.1 of Synergistaceae bacterium. Classification (GTDB taxonomy): domain Bacteria; phylum Synergistota; class Synergistia; order Synergistales; family Aminobacteriaceae; genus JAFUXM01. Next base: position 2,625 of record JAFUXM010000210.1, on the reverse strand, counting down.
GAGGTCATACCAGAGGTTGACTATACGCCTATTTGCATCGCGCCACCTTGCGACTATATCCATTAAGTCACTTTCAGGAATTCCCATCTTTGCAGCACCCATTGCGATAAGAGCGCCGACAGCGCCGCCGTAACCGCAGTTATGAACTAAGCACCCCGATACGGTAAAACGGTGTCTGGGGCCTGCATTTCGTATGTCATAGACTTTAGCCTTATAGCAATTCCGCGCCAATTTTTGCGTTTTTCGGCCACTGCTGTTTTTGCCGATTGAATAATTTCTTCCCGCGTCATGCCTGATGCAAGCATTCGAGTCACTACGCTGCGAGCATACGGCCATTCTTGCGGGTCGTAATAAGGTATCACGCTTATCCGTCGGTTTGCTTGATTTTCTGCGCGAGGTACAAAGCGAATATTCCCGGGCGCATAATCTCCGTTGTTGTCGATTCTGTCCATCTCCATATTTCGCCTGACATTCTGCACGTTTTGTAATATCCACAGACCTGCTTCCAGTATAGACGGAAATAGGAATTTGATCCCCCTCGCTCCATAATTCGGATATTCTGGATCGTTCGGATTTTCGCAGCGTTGCTTTGCAGCAGTAAGCCTTCTGTCCAACCATCTCGGTATTCTGCGCGGTTGTGAACAGTGCTGACAGCCTTTTGATACGCCTCTTGTTAAATTGCCGAGAATTTGCCACTGTATGCTGACGCAATTTACACACTGTGTTAGAATGTAACAGCGATTCCAATTCTGATTCCATCTTTTTTCCGAGCTTATGATTTTTACCCACCCGTATCGCTTTCCTACCATTTCCGGTTTGTACGAGATGTGCGCCGCTGGAGGCGGCGAAGTCAAATCGTACCGGCCTCGATTGCCCCTCGATGTAAACGACGTGGTCGGGAGTTGCTGTAAGTCCTGCATATTCCATCACTTCCTTTTCTCCTTGATAAATCAGCCCTTCGTGATTTACCCACTCCAAGCCGTCCCACAGGCGATGATTGAGCGTAATATCCTCTATGGGAACGAGTCCTTTATCTGTAAGTACGAGCTGGCCTTCAGCTATGCAGGCGAGTTCAGCGATCTTGCCTTTCTGGCGCAGTTCGGCGTTCGCTCCATGTTTTTCAACAGGAACGCCAAACATATTTGAAGCAGCCATACAGTAAATATCAGCGCCGTTGCGAAATGCTTCAAGCCGCCAATTTTCTTTTGCAAGCCACGATATAACCCGCGCCTCAATACTTGAGAAATCAGCGTCTATAAGCTTATTGCCCGGTGAGGCTACAAAAGTTGTTCTAATAAGCTGCGACAGCGTATCATTAACTGAGCCAAAGCAAAATTTTAACGTCTTTGCTTTACCTTGTTTAATTGCAGCTCTTGCTGTATCAAGCTGCTCGATGTGTGTTCGGGGAAGATTTTGGACTTGTATTAATCTTCCCGCGTACCGGCCTGTTCGATTAGCGCCGTAGAACTGGAGCAAGCCCCGAACCCGTCCGTCTTCGCACACGCAGCTCTCAATCGCGTTATACTTCTTTGTACTGGTCTTGCCCAGTTCTTGACGTATTTCAAGCATACGTTCAGCACTGCCGGACGCAACGCCTTGCTCAAGCATATAAGAGACAGTCTCTTTACGCAGATTGTCAACAGTTTCATTTATCTCAGACTCAAGCCACACGGAGAGCTGCGACACGCTGTTTGGATTTTGCAGCCCTGTAAGTCTAACAGCCTCGTTCATAAGCTTGCTGCGATTTTCATAGCCTATCTTCAACGCTCCGTGTACTAAGTCCATATCAACTGCAACGCCTCTTGCATTGATAATTAAATCGGTCTGCCATTGCTTTTCTATATCATCAGGCACAGGGAAGCCGGATAATCTGCGTTCAATCTCCATCTCCGTTACGACATCGCCTTTGCAATAAGTTTTAAATAAATCCCACTTGGCCGGGTCATGCTTAGGCAAATTGCGGGTGCGCTGACCGTTTACCTTCGTAGGCTTGCAGGGTATGCAAAAATATCTAATCAGAGCTTTACCCGTTGAAAGCTTTTGCTTTTCAGCAGGAAGGCCGAGAACTCTGCCTGTAATGTCTAAACCGGCTGTGAACCCGCAATAGAGACTGTGCAGCATCGTATCACGCCATTGATTTACAGGCAGCGGCCTGCCGTAGAACTTCGACAGACAGCACCATTCAAACGGCGCGTTATAAGCGTGCTTGATGTATTCAGGGCTTTGAATTGCATCATAAAGCCACTGAGGCATAGTTTTGCCCTGAGCCATATCGATAATTTCAGGCTCGCTGCCGTCTAAGCTATACGCCATTAATAAAATTTCAAAGTCGGGACTTTGAACATATTTATACATACCGGCGTTAGCTATAGGCACGCTGCTGTAAGTCTCTAAGTCAATTGAAAGATTTAACATATTTCATTCCCCCAACAATCATAACCTGTACGTTGACTTCTCGCGTACAGCTCAAGTTTCCTTAAAGACGGATAAAGCCTGTCAATTATTTCAAAAGCAATCTCCGGCTTTTGACTATGACGCTTGACTTGCTCTGTAAACACACTGTGAATTTTCCCTCTTTCGGCTTTTGCTACAGGAATCAGCTTTCCGCGATATAGATACAGCATG
>JAFUXM010000209.1 GCA_017470785.1 Synergistaceae bacterium | reverse complement strand
TTATTATCAAGCAATTCAAGCTGGGCAAACTGGCTTTGAATGTGAATTAATTTGCTTGCAGCCTTGCTGTACTCGCTCAGCGGCACGCGCACGCCCTGCAGTGACGAGTACGACCGCGAGTTTAATATCACGCGCTTTAAATTAAGCTTAGAATTAAGCGGCCTTAAATCTTCATCTAAATCATAAAAATTTAAGCTCGTGACAAGCTCGGCCTCGGCGCTGCCCTGCGTCTCGCCGGACTTAATTATCTGCGAATTGCCGCGCTGCCCTGCCAGCAATTCAAGCGCACTGACAACGCTGCTCTTGCCCGCACCGCTCTCGCCGGTAATTACATTAAGTCCGGCTGCTAAATTTAATTCAGCCTCGCTAACGCCGCCTATATTAAATAACTTTAATTTTTTAATCATTTAAATTAATAATTAATAAAATAATTTAACGCTGCTCGCCCCAGCCGAATTTTTCCTGAACTAAATCTAAAAAATTACGCCCGGGCAAAATTATAGTCTTAATAAATTTATCGTTTGCAAGTTCGACGTCTATCCTATCGCCAGGGAAAATCTCGTAGGCGAGCTGGCCGTCCTGAGTCAAAGTTATATCGCGGGAGCTGCCGCGGGCTATTAGCGAGATTTTATCGCATGGAGCTGCCATTAACGGCCTTGCATAAAGCGTGTGGGCGCACAGCGGCGCAAGCACCATGCTGTCCAAGTGCGGCGGTATAATAGGCCCGCCGGCTGACAGCGCATAAGCCGTGCTGCCCGTCGGCGATGAAATTATTACGCCGTCAGCAGGCAGCACTCCAAAAAATTTATCGTTAAACTGAATTTCTATATATAATAATCTCGCTATCGCATTTTTAGATAATACTACGTCATTGAGCGCGTATAATTTATGTGACGGCTGATCTTTATGATATATTACGCACTTTAACAGCTTACGGTTTAGAATTTCAAATTCTTCGTTTATAATATTATTTAAATCCTGCTCGATCTCTTGAGGCCGACTCGATGCTAAAAATCCTAAATGACCGAGATTAACGCCGTGCAGAATTATATTAGAGTCTAATACATAACGGGCCGCGCGCAAGAACGTCCCGTCGCCGCCGATGACTAAAGCAAGCTTGACTGTCTTTAGCCACTCTTCGTCGCATAGTCCCGCAGTCATTAAGGCCGACGCTTCCTGATGCGGCAATAAAAATTTGCAGTCATGCTCACGTCCCCACGCTAAAAGCTTCCGCGCAGTGTCAACAGCCTCGGCCTTGCGTAAATTTATTATCAGTCCTAAGTCCTTTATTTTATCCTCACCAAATTTCGTTTTAATTTTTATATACGCGATTATAACACGCTATAATTTTAAGCTTTTTAGCCTTAAAAACATAATTAAGCTATTAAATAAATTTTTATTAACGCTAAAAAATTTTTAATTTTTATATTGAAAAGTTTGAAAGTGAAAGCGTGAAAGGCTTATAGAATTTAAAATTACTATATAATAACTTTCATGATAAACAAATTAAAATTTTTAATTATAATTTTCGCGTTAAATTTTTTAGCTTTGCAAGCGCTTGCTGAAGCTAAAAATAATTATAATTTTCCTGCAAGCTTTGACCTAAGAGACTATAACCGCGTGACGGCACCTAAATTTCAAAATTTCCCCGGGCCTTGCTGGGCATTTGCAGCTGTCAGCGCCTGCGAGTCAAATTACTTAACTCAAAATTTTAATTTCATAAATAATATAAATTTATCTGAGCTGCACTTGGCCTATCTTGCGTATAAAAATCTTGATAATAAAAAAAATTTTACGCCGTTTAAATATAAAAACTCAGGCCGAGTGTTAAGCGGCGAAGGCAACGCCTTTATCAGCACGGCTGTTTTATCACGGCTCGACGGCCTTGTGCATGAGAACGACGCCCCGTACTCACTCGAGACTATCAAAAATTTTAATAATTTAAAATTCAAAAATATTCTGCGCGTCACCGACGTGTATAATCTATCACTCTCGCAAGAGACTTTAAATCCTGACGCAGCAAAATATTTAATCAAAACTCACGGCGCAGTCACCGCAAGCTTCTACAGCGATTTTAATAAATATAAAGCCATAAATAATTTTTATACTTATTTTAATAACTCGCATGATGATTTAACAACGCACGACGTGATATTAATCGGCTGGGATGATAATTTTTCACGCAATAATTTTCTGCCGAGGCCTGAGCGTAACGGCGCATGGCTTGCTCAAAACAGCTGGGGCAGCGGCTGGGGAGTTAATAAAGGCTGCTTCTGGATCTCTTACGAGCAATACATGCGCGGCGGCATCGCGTTTATAACTGCAAAGCCCAACAAACTTTTAACTCACTACGGCTACGACGATTTAGGCTATTGCAAGCATCTAAAATTTAATTACGCTGCAAATATATTTAAAATTAAATCAAATCATGAGACTTTAGACAGCGTCGCGTTTTATACCACCCGCAATGACGCAAGCTATGAGATTTTTATTTATAATTTAAATTTCACTCAGCCGCGCTCGCCCGTCTCCGGCAATCTTTTATTTAAGTCAAGCGGCAAAATCAAATTCGCCGGCTATCACACTGTTAATTTAAATCTAAAAAATTTAAATCAAATTACTTTCAAGCAAGGCCAATATTTTTCAGTAATAATAAAACTTGATTGCCCCATTGCCTGCGAGAGCAAGATTAAAGATTATACAGACAACTTTGCGATTAACAAAGGCGAGAGCTTTTTTTCACGCGATAATAAAAATAATAATAAAAACTGGATCGACGGCTCATCGCTCACCGATCCAGCTAATGCTTGCATCAAAGCATTTACGCGCAAATTATTTTAATTTATCTTTAATATAATCTATCAGCTCATTATCGCTTATCGAGACCTGCGAGCCGTCGGCCATGTCTTTTAACGTCACAACTTTATTTTTAATCTCATCAGGGCCGAGTATGCACGCAAATTTTGCATTTCCGGCAGCCTTTAACTGCGACTTAAAGCTTTTATTTTCAGTGTCGCACTGCGCCGCAATACCTGCGCTGCGCAGCTTATGCGTTAATATCTGCGCCTCGCCTCTTGCGCTATTATCAAGCGCTGCGACATAAACTTTTGCTTTCGGCCTTTCACCAAAGCTTAAGCCCTGCTGCTCCATCACTAAAATAATTCTGTCAACGCCGCAGGCAAAGCCGACGCTCGGCAAATGCGGGCCGCCTATCGAGTCAGATAAATTATCATAGCGGCCGCCGCCACACACTGCATTCTGCGCACCTAAATCACCAGACAAAATTTCAAACGCAGTCTTAGTATAATAATCAAGTCCGCGCACAAGCCGCTTATTAATTTTATACGCAATGCCCAGCCGCTCAAGGCCGCGTTTCACTTCTTCAAAATGTTCGCGGCACTCATCGCACAGCGAATTATAAATATCAGGCGCTCCGTCAGCCACTGCGCCGCAGTCCGGCTTCTTGCAGTCCAATATCCTTAACGGATTTCTATCAAGCCGGTCTAAGCACGTCTCGCATAATTTATCTTTATAATTATTAAAATATTTAATTAATGCCTCGCGATACACCGGACGGCACTTCGGGCAGCCCACAGAATTTATAACAGCCTCGAGATTTTTTAATCCTAAACGCCTAAATATCTCAGCTGCTAAATCTATTATCTCAACGTCATTTGCAGCTCCGGCGCAGCCTAAATGCTCGCAGTCAACTTGATAGAACTGGCGATAACGTCCCTTCTGCGGGCGCTCATGTCTGAACATCGGCCCGAAACACCATAACTTAGCGTCGCTGCCCTGAGCGCATAAATTATTTTCAAGCGCAGCCCTGACCATTCCCGCCGTCGCTTCAGGCCTTAACGTGATGCTGCGGCCGCCCTTGTCCTCGAACGTGTACATCTCTTTTTCAACTATGTCAGTCGTCTCGCCGACCCCGCGCGAAAATAATTCAGTGTGCTCAAATATCGGCAAGTGTACTTCACTAAATCCATAGTCGGCCATGGCCTTAGCTGCGATATTAATTACATAGCTCCACTTCCACGACTCATCCGGCAGAATATCCCGCACTCCGCGCGGCGCTTTCATCTCCATAATAACTAAATCCTCCTAATTATTTTGCCTTGGCCAGCGCATCTTTAGCCGCAAGCGCAAACTCCTTAAACGTCACAGTCGCGCCTGAAATCGCATCAAGCTTTTCAAATTCCTCAACGCTTCCGGCCTTTACTAACATAGCCGGATACTCTTTCATAACTTCAACTATGACATCAGCATTTTCATAATCATAATTTGCATCTTTCACTTTGCCGGCCTTATCGACCAACACTAACTCGCACTCAGCTATTGCATTATCTTTAATAACTAATTTTACGCGCGTCTCGCCGAAATTTCCGTTATGCGAAGCCTCGTACACGCCGTCGCGATACGCAGCCTTTTGCGTAAGCATGAAATAACCGCCGCCGCACAAGGCCAACACTAAAACTATCAAAATTATCTTCTTCATTATTAATAACTCCTTTGCATATTAATTTTTAATTTCAATTAATTTTAACATATTAAATCATTCACTCAGCATAGCACGGGCAGCGACAACGCCGCTGGCTGCAGCTTGTATAATTCCGCGGCTAACTCCTGCGCCATCGCCGGCCATGTACAAATTTTTAATATTAGGCACGGCCAAATTATTTTGCAATTCAAGCCGCAGCGAGTATAACTTAATCTCTACGCCGTATAACAGCGTGTCGCCGTGATTTACGCCCGGCAAAATCTCGTTCAAAGCATCAAGAAACTCTATAATATCTATAATATATCTATGCGGCAGGACTAAGCTTAAATCACCGGCCTCGGCAGCCAACGTCGGCTTGACCATGCCGCGTGAAATTCTTGCAGCGTTAGACCTGCGCCCTGATTTCAAATCAGCAAGCCGCTGCACTAATATACCGCCGCCGGCAAGCATGTTCGCAAGCTTCGCTATGTGCGTAGCATACCCTATGGGATCATTGAACGGCTGCGTGAAATTTTTCGTAACTAATACAGCAAAATTCGTATTCTCAGATTTTTTATTCTTCAAGCTATGGCCGTTCACCGTGACTAAATTATGAGATTTATTAAACTCAGATACTACAAAGCCCGACGGGTTCATGCAAAAAGTTCTGCATCTGTCATCAAACGTCTTAGAATTATATAAAGTCTTCACTTCATAAAATTCCCGCGTTAAAACTTCACAGACGCTGTCCGGCACTTCGACCCTAACGCCTATATCAACCGGCATCGACGCAATTTTTAAATTTAATTTATTTACAACCTGCTCAAGCCAAGCCGCGCCCTCACGCCCGGGGACTGCTAAAATTTTCTCAGCTCTTATAACTTCGCCGTTATCTAAAATCACGCCGCAAGCCGCATTTTGCACTATTAATATATCTCTAACCTGCGTGTTCATCAAAATATCGCACTTAGAATTTAAATCTTCATACATGTTATTTAAAACTTCGCGCGATGCGTCAGTGCCTATATGTCTAATCCTTGCAGGCAGCACTTTCAAACCTGCCTTAGCACCCGAGCAAATTATCTCGCGGGCTAACTTTCCGTCAGCCTCGTAGTAATTCGGATCAGCGCCGAACTTCACAAAATTATCATCAACATATTTAATCATGCGTTCTAATTCCTCACGGCCTATGTACTCCTCCAAGTTGCCGCCGAAACCTGTCGTGAGCGTGAGCTTGCCGTCCGACGCAGACCCAGCGCCGCCCCAGCCCGAGACCACCGCGCACGAGCTGCAATTAACGCACGCCTTAACTTTGCCTGCTAAAATCGGGCAGACACGCTCTTTTATCAATCGCCCTTTATCTATAATCACAACTTTTTTATTTTGCCTTGCCAGCTCTGCCGCTGCAAATATTCCGGCAGGCCCGGCTCCAATTATCGCTGCATCGTATATCACGCTGCATTCCCCCTTGAGTATTATTTAATAATTATAAATTAAAATCGCCTCCCTATTCAAAACAGGGAGGCGATACAAATTATTTTTAATAATTTATAAACTTATAAATTTTTTAAAATAAATTCCGCCGCGCGCTTGGCCTCATTAAAATCATCTTCATTCAGCTGCGCATCACCTTTAATAAAATCTTCAAAATTTCCTGCGCCTAAATCTATAATCATGCCGCGATTAATAAATTTATTAAATAATTTATCAAATCTTGCAGTGCCGTAGCCCAATAAATTTTTGAGTTTAGCTAACAGGCCGCGTTTCTTGTCAGTGCGCAGCAGGCCGACCTTAAATCCTGCCGTCACTGCTTCCGAACACATCGAAATAGAATCTTCAGTTGCGATAACATAATTAGCTATGCCCAGCATCGCCGGCACTGGATTTACATCAGGCTCACGCGACGCCGCAAGAAAATATTTTACAAACTTCTTCTTATTTATAATAGCCTCTATCTTATCGTCAACTTCTTTGCCCGTGCGCCGTGAGGTCGTGATTAATAACTCAGCGCCGCAAGCTTCAGCTATTTTAATTAAGCTATCAAAAATTCTTTCAGCCCAATTAATATTCACGTCATAATTTGCGTCGCTGCCGCCGACTAATACAGCTATAATTTTAGGCGAGCTGAATTTTACATCTTTAAAAAATTCTGCAGCTTGAGCTTTCAAGTCCGGCTTGTAAATATGATTAGGCGCACCGAGCGTGAGCAAAATTTTATTATTTAAATTTAAATTTTTATTATCATGTTCCGGCACGATTGCGAAGTCAAAGCACTTCACGCCCAACACCGACGGCGTCATCACAACGCAGCTCTTAGCATTAAATACTTTTGCCAGCGCAAGGCAGAACGGCGCAGCCGAACTTCCTGCCGATATAAACAGCGTATTAGCATCAGCATCAACAGCTTCATAATTAAAATTCACAAGCTCAAGCCATTTAGCCGCAAAAGATTTTAATTTAAGCTTAAGCAATCTCGCGAAAATTTTAAAATACAAAAATCTTTTAAATCCTGCAAATTTTGGAACGTTTATAGTCACAACTTCAGCATTGCTCAAGCGCGATAGCCAGTTCGCAATTCCCAGCGACTGGTGATAATGGCCGCGTATGCCGTCGCTCAAAATTATTACTTTATTTAACATGCTGCTCACGTGCCTCTATAATTTTCTTAACATTGCTTTCTATGCTGCTTTGATTTTTTGTCGTAAGCATAAAGAATTCACGTATTTTCTCTGCGCTGTAATCGCTGTTTATAAGCTTTGCCCTGAACAGAAAATGATACGCAGAATTAGAGGACAGCTCGTCAATCTCTGAATCCTGCAATAATTTTTTTGCCAGCTCTATTACTAAATCATGCTGCTCATCTATTAATCTAACTATATCTCCAAGCGAACGCATTCCTAAAAATTCTATTAACTGCAGCTGACTTTCAGGACTTTGCTCGAGAATATGTGCATTTGTAATTGCGGCAATTTCATTCAGCAAGTTACGATAAGCCTTATTATGAGCCGTAAACTCAGTAAGCGTGATCTTATCAATAAATAGCTCATCTAAATTCTGACTGTCGATATTTTCTTTTACGGCAATGCTATATTCATCAAGCTTTTGCCTAATCTCAGCGAAAATGTCGTCCGCCGTTTCAAGTAAGCTTGCAGCCTTTGAAAAGCTGCGCCTAATATTCCTCGGCACTTCAAATTCTGTTTTATATCCAAGGTCATGCTCGATTTCGGCCCAGCTGTGCTGCAGAATAGTCTTAATTTGAATTTCGAACCAAAGATTGCTTAACTCGCCGTACTCCTCCGGCAGCGCACAAACATAGTGAAGCGCAACATACCCGAACGACTTAGCATCAATAAGCTTTCGCTTATCTTTTGATTTATTCCAATCTACAATAAAATTTTCGCTAATTAATTTTGCTGCTAAATCAACGTCATTAATAAAATAGCATATAATGCGAAAGCCCAATATGTCATAAATATCATAAGGGCTGCTGTACAAATCCGGCTTTCTTACGAGCTTGCCCTTAATAGAATCTATCGTTTTAATGCGATGCATGACATGCCCCAGCGATAAATTATCCGAAAGAATTTTACTCAGGCGTTCATCGACAATATTTTCAATGCGTTTATACTTTTCAATCAAAGCTTTTATTTCATTATCATTTTCTTTCATTGCTAATGCCTTTCAGTTTATATATTAAAGTTTTTAGTAAAGGCTGAACCTCTCATCATCATCTTTGCTCATCCGCGAAACGCTGTCAAAAATAATTGTGCCGCCAGTTCGATATTTTGACTCGGAGTACTTATTCTGCAATAGCCGTATATTTTATTCATAACTATTAGCTATTTTATTTATTTAAATAATTTCTGACCATATTTACAAGACTATCGCTAATTCTTCTTCCGGATTGCTGCAAGTTATCAAGACACGTATTAACTTCTGATGCAGTCAATAATCCTGTGTCAAAGCTGTCAATTAAAACGCCCAATGTCCCAGATAAAGGAATATTCAACTTACTGGCAACTTTACGTCCTTTGGTCTCGTCCATTAACAGTACATCAGAATTAAGTTCCTGCGCAAGGATAATTGCTTCGCTTTCGCCTAAATCCAGATTAGTGAACTCCTGAAGAATTTTTACTGCCTGCCTGTTCATAACTTTATAGCATTTAATAAATTTTGATTTAGAAATAATCTCTGCTTCGGCCTGATATTTTTCACTAAACGTCAATTCATTAAAAACTGCCTCAGGTATGAAAACAGAATTATATAATTTTTCAAGTAAATCAAAACGATTTATTTTTAAAAGTGAAATTAAAGGCGTAGTATCTGCTACTATAATCATTTTTTAGTTCTCAATTTTTTTAATACATTAATATCATTTGCAAGTTCTTCACATGTCTGATTGTAGTAGGGAATACCAAATTCGCCATAAATGTCAAGCAAGTCATTTTTTGTAATTCCTAAAATTTCAGCAGCTTTTCCATGAGAAATTTCGCCGTTTTGAATACAGGGATATATTAACATAGCATAAAGCTTGATACTGTCATCGGTGCGTCTAATATAAGGCGCAAGATCAGCAGGTATTTTTAATTCAACTGTAGTTAATTCCTGCTCTGTCTCTTGTAATGCCGTATTTAACATTATTTTCACCTCAATATTTAAATTTCATCAAGTATATCATAAACCTTTTCGAAAACTGCTTGGCTGAATGAAATAAATTTTATAAATTTCAGTTTCTTTCAACAAAATTTTTGTGCTTTTATTTTTATAATTTTTGCAAATTTAAGTTTTTAAAAACTATAATTCAATTAAGACATTATTAGTATCTAAAGCGCTTGTGTACGAAACTTTTTTTGCGAGGCCGGCGAGTATGCGTATGCCTAAATGCGACGCAGGATCGTCCGGCTTAAAAATCTTAAGCCATTTCGTCAAGTCAAAAGCTTTCCCGTTGTCCCTAAACCTGAGTATTAATTTATCTTTTACAAGAGACAAATTGACTTCAGCACTTTGATCTTTCTTAGAAAATCCGTGCTTGACAGCGTTCATTCCAAGTTCCTCTATGCACAGCGACACATATACAGCGCGGGATTTACTTAACTCATGCCTGCTGCAAAAGTCAAACGCAAGTTTCGACGCAGCTATTACATCTTCTTCCGTTACGATATAACTTCTTAAACGATATTTAGCGTCAACTCCAAATCCGGCAGGTAAAAATAACATCTGCTTGAGACTGCGCGGCCATTGCTTCTCGTATATGGCAGCCATTATTATAACAGTAAGTGACAATAAAAATTCGCTTATAGGGAATGCTGCCCATACGCCGACAATTCCAAATAAATAACCCAATATAAAAGCTGCTGCTACTAGATACACCAGCCTTTGACATATTGATAAAAAATGAGCGCGTTTATTATCGCCTATAGCTTGAAAGTAATTCATATAGATTTCATTAAATGCTAAGAACGGCAGCCTAAATGCGTAGAACTGCATACACAATACAGTCATGGCAAGGGCTGCATTATTAGCCATCCTGCCGCCTAAATAAAATAACGCAATGCCCCGCGCTCCGAATAAGCATAATAAAGATATTGTCACAACGCCGAACAGCACATACTTAAACGAAAGCCTCAGCGTTTCAGAAATTTCGTCTTTGTTTTCTTCGCCGTAGAAAATTCCGCACATTAATGCCACGACGTCAGCGCAGCATGTTCCCAATAAATCCAAAAAATCCGTAGCGCTGTTCTGCACAGCCAGCGCAGACATTGCAAAAGTTCCGCCGATTGCCAACACAAGATGATTTATTAATATCGGCCTGAAGACATTGCATAACCGCCTTGTTGCTTTAGGAAGACCTTTACTGATAAGTTCCGCAGTCTCTTCCCATTGGAGATTAAAAATTGACAGCTTAAATATAGATTTTCCAGTAATAAAATTATACATCAGGACGGCCAAGGCAGCGTAATAACTCAGCGAAGTGGCGATGCCCATTCCGAACATATCGCCGCCTAAATAAAAAATATTGAACAGATCGCCGCCAAGGTCAACTGCAATCGTTGCAAAAACGCTCAAGCTTACATTCTTAAATTTACCTTCAAGCTGCATGAAAATAACTATGATATTACTCATTACAATCGCCGGAACTCCTAAGAGCAGGCCAGCCAGATATTTTCTAACGATTGGAAATAAATCGCCTCTTGCGCCTAAGATGCTGGTCAATTGATCTATAAATAATATTCCAATAACAGCAAATCCAATAGATAAGGCAATTCCCAAAAGGCAAGTTATTGAAAATATCTGATTTGTTTTTTTGCTGTCTCCTTTTCCGATCATGTGTGAGGCTATTGTCATAGCTCCTGATGAAAGCACGGCGCTAAGTACGCCCGTAACTGAAAAGAAAGGTTTTGCTATTCCGAAAGCAGCTATTGCTTCAGCGCCTAAAAAACGTCCCGTGAGCATTCCGTCAATAATAGCAGCTACTACCTCTGCTAAATCTGCAATTATCATTGCTACAAGAGCTGTTTTAAAAATATTTTTTAAAATATTATTATTACTTGTAATTTTATTCACCACATTTATAAATTTATAAAAATTAATTTATTTTGAGGTATTTTATTATATTTTGATTGATAATTATTTCAAAGTGTAAAGGCCGAACGGACAAGAATTTTTATGACACGATATGACACATATAATCGCGTTAAGCAAGAATGAGAAAAAAGTAACGCTCCGACTGGCTGTTAAACCAATCGGAGCGTTATTTTAATATTAACCTGGCGGTGACCTGCTCTCCCACATGTACCCCATGCAGTACCATCGGCGCGGGCGGGCTTTACTTCCGGGTTCGGCATGGAGCCGGGTGTGTCCCCGCCGCTATGACCGCCAAAAATTTTTATACCTGAGCAAATTTAAAAATTTCACAGCAAGAAAATAAAAAACAAGAAAGAAAGTTTCGATTATTAGTACCGGTCAGCTCAACGCCTCACAGCGCTTACACCCCCGGCCTATCAAGCCG
>JAFUXM010000208.1 GCA_017470785.1 Synergistaceae bacterium | reverse complement strand
TGTTGAAAAAGTAATTTACAAACAGCTTTTTGCCCCTTATGCGATTTACGCGTGCCGCTTTCAAGTTGTGAATAATAGTTTTTGTGAATACCTAATTGTCGGGCGACCTCTTTTTGCGTTAGATTTAATGCTTCTCTCAATCGTTTTAATTCACAGAAGCCTTTGTAAAATTTAATCTTAGTCTGTCCACGCGGCATATTAAATCTCCTCGATTTTATAATCCATTAGCTGAACTTGCGTAAAACTTTCCAAGCTACCGCCTCTGTCTTTGAATAAGTAATGCGTTAGGCCGTGCGCTCCTTTACAGGGCTTAAAAAACGTAAGGCTGCGTATTTTATTTTCTTTGGCTTTCTCTCTTCTCCATGCGGAGCTCTGGTCAATAAGCTTATATTGACACCCTGACTTGAGTTTAGGCAGCTTCGGTAAAAATAAAAGCGGATCAAAACCATTGCTGCTTTCTAAAATCTCTTTAACCCGCGCCGTAATTTTAGCGTCTTTCACCCGCTCATATTCAATATCGGAGTAGTCTATTATATTTAGATTAACAGCTAAGGCTACTTGATACTGCGACCAGCCTTTTTTAATTCTGAGCCTTACGAGTTCAGGGAGCTTACTCTCATCTTCTTCTATAAATATATCTAACTCTGAGGCCATAACTCGCTCATCATCTCATTGATTTGCGCGTGATACTCGTCAATGCTGCGCTTATCATTAACGAGCTCATAGTCAAATTCAAAGCCTTCAAGCAAGCCCTCAGTCTCAGTCTTGACTATCTCACGCTCTGGATTAGTTATACGGATTATCTTTGCGCCCATCTCTTTAAGCATTGCGTACTCATTCATGAAACGCAGATCGTCTATTATCATTAACGAATATTCTGGAAAGTCTTCTATCTCTTTAGACATTATCCGAACCCAAATATCAGGGTCGCGCTGTTTTACCCCCTGCCCAATCGCGATATGTAAATCTCTAAGTTCGTAATAATCTCTTATGCCGTAGCCGTATTCCGCATAAAGCAATCCTGCCATATGCTTTATAGGGGTTGCAAAACTGTAAATGAGACCGCCAGTTAACTTGGCTGCCGTGCTTTTCCCCGCTCTCGTGTATGGGCTATAAAACGCTATAATTTTTCTATCTACCATCAATAAGTTACTTCCTTCCTATTCTTAGCATAAATAGCCGCAGGCCGCGCCCATTCACGCTGAAACTTACGCCATGAGACGTCCGTCTCACCCTTAAAATCTCTATAAAGCATTGCGAACGGGCAAAAACCTAAATCCTTAACTGTATTTAACCGTTCTGCAGCCTTGTCGAATGTGTCACCGCGATAGCCTATTAGTACGTAGCAGCGCAGTCTATTGCGGCTTAAATATTCAGCTTCTTTAAATAATTTTGCAGCATTGATTAACGGCTCTAAATCATCCGGCGTATCGTATGCAAAAAATATTTCATGCGGCTTAACCTGTTTAAATAATTCAACGTGCCATGGCTTTAAAAGTTTTGCTTCAATCCCGCCGCTGAATATCGGCCTGCGGCTTTGACGCTGCAGCATCTCAAATACGGCTCTAATATGCCTTTCTGAACATGCAAGCAAATTATCATCCTGAATGATATAGCCGTCTTTGATTTCAAGTTCCCTGATATTGCCCTCGCGTTTCGGCACTGAGCAGAACCAGCAGTGATTAGGGCAGCCCCGCGACGTGATCACATAGCCGCGTTTTAAATACATCCCCGGCGTGAACTCGCCGCCTCGTTGGCCAGTAGCAACACCGCCGATTTTTACATTGCCGTACCTTGCCCACGCCTCGGCTAATTGTTCAGCTTCTTTTAAATCCCATGTGAACGTAACTGAAATATGAATTTCGCTTATATCTTCAGGCACGAATAAATCAGGATAGCCGATACGCACATAATCATCATCTGGAGTTGCTTTTGTGCGCCTTGGGAATACGCGTAAAATCATTGCTGCTCCTTCCCGTTAAGTAATCCCTCAATCTCACTGCGTTTGAAACGCCAGCTCTTCCCGACCTGAATACCGCCCTTAATCCGGCCCTCGTTGCGCCATTTATAGAATGTCGACTGCTTTATACCTAATAGCTTTTGAACTTCCTCAGCTGATAGCGTGTAATTTTCATCCTGCCTAACAGCGTTTGTTAGAATTGGGACTAACTTTTCAAGCAATGCGTCAATCAGCGGCTCTTTTAATGCGCCGACAAGTCTGCTAATATCTTGTTGACTAAACTCAAAATTTAGAGTGCATGTACTCATGCATTCACTTCCTTCATTTTGATTATGAAAATGTGCGGCGGGATAAATTACTCCGCACCGCACGCATTCAACGGTAGGGTTTTATATGGACAATCTTAATTTATACAGCTTCTTCATCAGCTTTGTCGGCAACAATAAATATGCTTGATCTCAACGCTTGCCGTCCTCTATCGCTGAAATACCACTGAGCGCACTCGTGACTGCTGTAAGGACTCTTGCTCATCTTCCAGCGGCCATATTCATTTGTCTCGCCTTCAGGCGGGATAATATTTAACTCGCGGGCTGCACGCATTATCTTGCGATTACTAAGTCCGATTTCTTTGCCGATTTCACTCGCTGAATAATATTGTTCAGTTTGATCGGGCAGCATCTCAGGATGTTCATGGCCTGTTGTCAAGACTGTGACTTCATGCGCTAAAATCTGCTTGCTTTCTTTAGTTAGAGCATAGGCCGGGCTATCGACCATGTGCTGGATAATTTTCGCGAGCCGCGCGTTAGCATTCTTAGCCTGAATAGCTAACCGCTCTTCTGCAAGTTTTAGCCGTTTTGCCTCAAACTCACTTATTTTTTTATTATTAACGCTATATGAGCCGGTTTTGCGTATAGACGGCAAGACTTCGGA
>JAFUXM010000207.1 GCA_017470785.1 Synergistaceae bacterium | reverse complement strand
TCCGAAGTCTTGCCGTCTATACGCAAAACCGGCTCATATAGCGTTAATAATAAAAAAATAAGTGAGTTTGAGGCAAAACGGCTAAAGCTTGCAGAAGAGCGGTTAGCTATTCAGGCTAAGAATGCTAACGCGCGGCTCGCGAAAATTATCCAGCACATGGTCGATAGTTCAGCCTATGCTCTAACTAAAGAAAGCAAGCAGATTTTAGCGCATGAAGTCACAGTCTTGACAACAGGCCGTGAACATCCTGAGATGCTGCCCGACCAGACTGAAAGGTATTATTCAGCAAGTGACGTAGGCGGTGAGATCGGACTTACCAATCGCAAGGTAATGCGTGCAGCCCGCGAATTAAATATCATCCCGCCGGAAGGTGAGGCCAATGAATATGGGCGCTGGAAGATGAGCAAAAGTCCTTACAGCAGTCACGAGTGCGCTCAGTGGTATTTCAGCGATAGAGGACGGCAAGTGTTGAGATCAAGCATATTTATCGTTGCCGACAAAGCTGATGAAGAAGCTGTATAAATTAAGATTGTCCATATAAAACCCTACCGTTGAATGCGTGCGGTGCGGAGTAATTTATCCCGCCGCACATTTTCATAATCAAAATAAAGGAAGTGAATGTATGAGTACAGGCACTCTAAATTTTGAGTTTAGTCAACAAGATATTAGCAGACTTGCCGGAGCATTAAAAGAGCCGCTGATCGATGCATTGCTTGAAAAGTTAGTTCCAATTCTGACAAACGCTGCCAGACTGGATGAAAACGACATGTTATCGCCAGAGGAAGTTCAAAAGCTGTTAGGCATCAAGCAGTCAACATTCTATAAATGGCGTAACGAGGGACGTATTAAGGGCGGCATTCAGGTCGGGAAGAGCTGGCGTTTCAAACGCAGTGAAATTGAGAGATTACTTAACGGGAAGGAGCAGCAATAATTTTGCGCTATTTATGCAAAAAATAGAAAAGAGGTAAGTTATTAATGGTAAATAGAAAAATCATAGCATTTTACAGTCCGTATACGAGCGCGGGGAAAAGCGCGGCAGCGAGGATGCTCAGTGATAGAGTTTATAATTTTGCCTCTCCGATAAAGCGCATGATGAGTATGTTTTGTGATACATACGGGCGCGATGTAATAATCAATCGCGATCTTGGCTTAACTCCGAGAGACTTTAATATCGCGATAGGCCAAGGCTTAAAGCAGCTTGACCGCGATATATGGGTTCGGATAATGTATAAATATATAGAGACCCATTCAAATGCGTTAATAGTAATAGATGATTTACGATTTTCTAACGAGTACGCGATGCTTAAGGATATAGGCGCAAAGATAGTCCGCGTAACTAATCCAGAGCGTGAGATAGTCAAGACTGAGACTGAGGGCTTGCTTGAAGGCTTTGAATTTGACTACGAGCTTATTAATTATAAGCGCAGCCTTGAAGAATATCGAACGCAAATTGACAAGATGATGAGAGAGTTATGGACTTAAACGATATTTTTATAGATGAAGAAGACGAGAGCAAGCTCCCTAAACTCGTAAGGCTTAGAATTAAAAAAGGCTGGTCGCAGTATCAAATAGCCTTAGCAGTTGGGCTTGATACAATCGACTATTCTGACATTGAATATGAGCGAGTTGATAATCCTAAAATCAAAAGACGCGCTAAAGAAATTTTAGAGAGTAATACAGCTTTTAATCCATATGTCTTTTTGCCGAAGCCGCCTAAACTCAAGTCAGGGCGTCAATATAAATTTGTTTGTCAGAGTACTGCATGGAGAAGAGAGAAAGCTAAAGAAAATAAAACACGCGACCTTACGTTTTTTAAGCCTTGTAAAGGCGCACGCGGTTTAACTCATTACTTATTTAAAAATAGGGGCGGGAGCTTAGAGAGTTTTACGCAAGTTCAACTGATGGATTATAGACTGGAGGAGATAGCGGATGGTCATTGAGGGGTTATTGAATACAGCACAAGTGGCGGAGCGGCTGGGTAGTAATATTCCTTATGTGCATAACCTCGTGAAGCAGGGGAAGTTTCCGCCGGGGCAGAAAATCAGACAGCAGTGCTACTGGCAGCCGGAGCAAGTCAACGAGTATCTGACGGGGCTGCAGGTCAAGCGAGAAAAAACTCAAGAGCAAAGCAAAGGGCTGTTGAGTTCGGAGCAAGTTGCTCAGCGGCTGGGCTGCAACAGGTCAACATTAAGCGGCTACGTGAAGGATTGCAAATTCCCGCCGGGGGCAGAAAATCGGCAAGCGACATTATTGGCGGTCGGAGCAGGTGGATGAGTATTTGGCCAAGCAGCAGGAAGAACAGCAGACGGAACAGGCGGAGTTGAATAGCCAGCCGTGGCTGACCCGTGTTGAGGTAGCGGAGCAGCTGCATTATACACCGTCAGTGCTATGGCATCTCATAAAAGCTGGGAAGTTTCCCGTGGGAACGAAGATCGGCGATAGATACTACCACACGCAGACAGAGGTCGACGAGTATTTGGCTAAACAGTAAGCTGAAGGAGGCTAATTAAGCAGTGGCGAGAGTTAGCTTGAATAGGAAACACTGGGAGTTAAATTGGCTGCGGCGAGCATTGAGACTAACTCAAACGCAAGCTGCTGAAATAATAGGCTGCTGCATAAGTACTTATTATCAGATGGAGAGCGGACGGGCGTGGGCGGAACATTGGCAGAACATGGCTTGGAATGTATTAAAAAGTGCAGCCAAAGAAAGCTTGGATTTTAATTCTCTCAGGACTATGCGCTTTAACTGCGTACTGCCTCAATGGGCAGTGGCTCGCAGACTTAAATGCAGTCTTAGCTATTATCGAGGCGTAGAGAACGGACACTGTAAATCGCCGAAGTTAGAACAAAGAGCCCGCGATTTATTTCAGGAAATCATTAATGACTTGGAGGCTAAAAAATAATGTTAGAAAGTTTGAAAGTGCGTTTAGCTTGCAGCAAGCGCAAGCGTTTATTAAAGAGGCTTAAAGAAGCCGTGGAGCATGATCGGACGGAGCGCATCAACCGGCAAATTCTGTCAATTCAGATGCGCGGATTTAGTCCTGAGTTTTGGAATTACGTTCCGTAAGGGTAAAAAGTGGCAAGGCAATGGACATTGATGAACTTTTAGCGACGAGTGACATATGCGAAAGATTTTGCGAGGGCTGCACGGATGTAGGATTACACCAGCAGCACAAATGTTGCAGGGCGCGAAGCGCAATTAGGAGGTAATGTGTAATGAGCGAGAATAGAGTTGAGTTGAAGAGTTGCCCGTATTGCGGCGGCAGGGCAGTGATGAAGGACGACCGGCTCGGCAGAAATTACGCCGAGTGCCAGCAGTGCAACGCAAGAGGAAGTGCCGTGCTTAGTGAGAAGACGGCTGCTGAATATTGGAACAGCCACACTGGCAATAGCAGTGTTGCGGCAAGTACCCTTGCCGAGTTAAAGACGATGATGACGGATGCGTTGGACTTCGCGGCCAAGGCAAAGGCAAGGGCGAAAATGGCTGAGGGTATGCTCACCGAGTGTATCGGCGCGATAGACAAGCTGCAGAGGAGAGCTTAGCATGGGCGAGAATAAAATTGAGTTAAAGCCGTGTCCGTTCTGCGGCAACAAGGATTATCTTGAGGTCGAGGAAGCGTATATATGCTTTTTAGACGAGTGGGAACACCGCGGTTATACTGTCCGCTGTAGCTACTGCGACTTGATGTTCGGCTACCATGAACACGACGGCAGCCATTTTATGACGCCTGAAGCAGCAGCTGAGGCGTGGAACAGGCGGAGTAGTGATAATAATACACACGAGGTACGTAAGCCTTTTTCTGACGCACTTTATGACGCACTCAAAGCTTATATTGACTGTGTCGATGAACTTAAGAGATTAAACGCTTACTACGAGGCTATAAAAAATGCCGCGCGAGAAGGGAAAATCGTATGAACGAGATACCGCATTTTGGCGAGATGAGTAAGACAGGAGAGATTAGTATGAATACGGATGAGTTTTATACGTTGGTGCGCTCTATGCGCGAGGCACAAAGGCTATATTTCAAGACGCGCAGCAGGGATGTGCTGATTGAGAGCAAGCGGCTTGAGGCAGTAGTTGATAAAG
>JAFUXM010000206.1 GCA_017470785.1 Synergistaceae bacterium | reverse complement strand
TTAGCTAAGCAAGAGGCGTTAGCCAGCCGGATGCGTGAAGATACAAATAGCTCGATAAGTCGGCTGCGCGAAGAAACAAATAACTCGATAAGCAAGCTGAAGCAGGAAATGAGCGAAGTGCGCGGGGACATGAAAGCAATGAACACCCGGCTTGACGCAATGGAGGGCAAGCTCTCATTGAATGTCACTGTCACGAGCGTTATCGTTACTGTGTTTGGAATAATCATAACGATTGTAATTGCCGCCATTCAGTTATGGAAGTAATTAATAAATTAAATTTAAATTTAGGTTAGGGAAGGGGGCGGCGATTATGGCTGATGAGTTTGTGAGAAAAGATGTTTTTGATGCGGCGCTTGGACGCATTGAGGCTTTAATTGACAGAAGCTTAGCTAAGCAAGAGGCGTTAGCCAGCCGGATGCGTGAAGATACAAATAGCTCGATAAGTCGGCTGCGCGAAGAAACAAATAACTCGATAAG
This sequence comes from Synergistaceae bacterium, assembly GCA_017470785.1. GTDB lineage: Bacteria > Synergistota > Synergistia > Synergistales > Aminobacteriaceae > JAFUXM01. Next base: position 2,259 of record JAFUXM010000206.1, on the reverse strand, counting down.
CAAGCTGCAGCAGGAAATGAGCGAGATGTGCAAGGACATGAAAGCAATAAGTGCCAGGCTCGATGCGATGTATATCAAGCTCTCAATGAATATCGCTGTCTCACATGTAATTGTCACAGTGTTTGGGATAATCGTAACGATTGTAATTGCCGCCATTCAGTTATGGAAGTAATTATAAATTTAAAATTAAATTATAAATTAACATGACGCTTATTCAAGGGCGCAGGGGCTGCGTTTTTGAATAAGGGCGTATTTTAGTTTTTAAATTCACTCATAGCTTAAAATTAGCTTAAAATTAAAATTTAAAATTTCACCCATTCAATAAATAAATATTCCCAAGTTCTTAAATAGGCTCTTAACACTGCGCTCTTGAATTTTTATAGATTAATTAAATTAAAAATTTAAAAGCGGAGGTTTATTTTATTATGGCATTCTATAGTTACACGCCGAGCGGCGTATGCTCAAGGCAGATTGTCTTTGAGCTTGATGATGGGAAGTTGAGCAATATTAAATTCACCGGCGGCTGCCCGGGAAATCTCGCGGCTATATCTAAGTTATTAGACGGCGCGGATGCGGCTGAGACAGTGAAGAAGCTTCAGGGCAACGACTGCGGCGGCCGCGGCACGTCATGCGCTGATCAGCTTGCTATTGCAGTGTCGCTTGCCTTGCAGGAGCAAGAGGCCAAGAAAGGGGAAGGCGCTGCGTAAGCGCTAAAGTAATAAATAATTATGCAGTTCAGTTGGGATTATTTTATTAAGACCTTTCCGGTCATTGCGGCGAAGCTGCCGGTCACGCTGTCTTTAACTTTAATAAGCGCTGGGTTCTCGCTTGTGATAGGCACTGTTATGGCGCTGATTAATTATTATAAAGTGCCCGGGCTCACGCAGTTTTTAAAAGCTTGGAGTTCGTTCATACGCGGCACGCCGGCTGTAACTCAGATGTTCTTTTTTTATTACGGCCTTGCGACCGTCAGCGCGATTATATTAAACATGTCGCCGGTTGTTGCAGTGGCTATAGTTATGAGCTTAAACATGAGCGCGTTCGTAGCTGAGAGCGTCAGAGCTGCTTTAATATCGGTAGACGAAGGTCAGAAAGAGGCCGCGCTCTCGCTGGGGATGTCGAATTTTCAGGTCATAACGCGCATAGTAATTCCGCAGGCCGTGCGCGTCGCATTGCCGCCGCTGTTTAACGACATGATTAATTTATTTAAGATGTCATCGCTTGCATTTTTAGTGGGCATAAGGGATGTAATGGGCGCATCGCGGATAGAGAGCGCAGCGAGCTTTAGATTTTTTGAGTGCTACGCTATAGTCATGGTGATTTACTGGCTGTTCACGATTGTATTAACTTTCTTGCAGAAGCGCCTTGAGAAGCGCTGCAACGCAATTTACGAGTAAATTAAATTTTTAATATTTATATTTATAGTAGGAGGTATTTTTAGTATGAAGAAGTTTTTTGCAGGTTTAGCGTTAGTGTTGTTGTTTGCAGGTATGGCATTTGCGGCAGATTTTGCGCCGCGTAAGTTCATTGTCGGGACGACCGGCACTGAGCTGCCGTACTCGCTGCTGAAGGATGATAATTCTTGGTCTGGCGCAGAGGCTGATTTTTGGGCTGAAGTAAAGAAGCGCACGGGCTGGGAAGTTGAAGTTAAGCGCTGCGCTGATTTAGCCATGATGTTCGGTGAGCTTGACTCGGGGCGTATTGACGTTGCGGCTAACTGCCTTGCGATAACGCCGTCGCGGCTCGAGGCTCATATCGCGTCAGACCCGCTTTACGGCGATGCGCAGGTAATTATAGTCAAGCCTGACAGCAAGTATTATACATTTGAGGATTTAAGAGGCCTTGAGATCGGCTGCACAGCAGGGCAGGCCGCGCAGAACACTGTCGAGAAGATTGCGCCGCAGTACGGCTGGGTGATCAGGCCGTATGACGCAACGCCGGCCGGCTTCATGGATGCAAACCTTGCCCGCATTCCGGCCTATGCTCACACTGTCAGCACGGTCGAGAAGTACGAGCGCGAGCAGGGCATGAAGTTTAGAATGCTTGACCAGAAATTATTCGGCAATAACGTCGGCTGGTGGTTCAGGGACGATGCGGCGAGCAAGCAGCTGCGCGACGAGTTGAATATAGTCATTGCTGACATGCACAAGGACGGCACGTTAGCTGAGATCACTAAAAAATATTTCTATGAAGATATGACGCAGTTTATAAGCGACAAATGGCTTAAGACAAATCGTTAATTTTTAATTTTTTATTTTT
>JAFUXM010000205.1 GCA_017470785.1 Synergistaceae bacterium | reverse complement strand
TGTTCGACGGCGCGTCGCTGAATTTATTTATTAAAGAACTTGCCGCAGCTCTTAATGACGGGAGACTGCCAGAGCCTGAAAGTTACACGTATTTTGATTACGTCTTGGACGAGAAGAAATTTGAGCAGTCCCCTGAGTTCGAGGAGAACAGAAAGTATTTCGCTGATATGCTCTCGGGCTTCGAGAGAGCAAGCGAGATAACGGCTGACATAAGCGGCAGGAAGGTTGAGAAAGAGGGAAGAGTGGGCAGTGTCTCGTCTCCGTTCGATCTCAAGGCCGCATCGGACTTCTGCAAAACACAGGCCACGACACCCGCCGCGCTGTTTTTAGCTGCGTCGTTCTACGCCGTCTCGCGCTATGTGAATGATAATCACATCTATCTCGCGGCCATAAGCAACGGCCGCAGCGATGTTAAAACGGCTGAGACTTACGGAATGTTTGTTAATACTCTGCCGCTGGGAATTGAGATAAAGGACGAGACAGCCGAGGAATTTTTGAAGCGGAGCGCAGATGTCTTTGACGGAGCAATACGCCACGAGAAATACCCGTTCGCACGTATAGCAAGTGACTATGGCTTTGAGCCGAACATTATGTACGGTTACCAGATCGGCGTCGTTGAGGAAGAGGGCGGGCTGAAGCTCGAACCTCTTAAACTTGAAATGCCCAAGTTCAAGCTCGAGATCATGATAGAGGAGCGGAACGGAGAGGCCTGCGTGACCGTCAACTACAACAACGCGCTTTACAGTGAAGAGCTGATGCAAAACTTGGCCCGCTCAATCGTCATAGCGGCGGAGGGTATGATAGCTGCGCCGGAAAAGAACATCCGTGACCTGTCGCTTCTGGTCGGCGAGCAGCTCGCTATTCTTGATAGCTTTAATAATACTGAACACCCATACGACGCAACTCAAACTATAGTATCTTTGTTCAGAAAGGCCGCAAGTGAGAATGCTGAAAGAACAGCCGTAATCTTTAAAGATATTAAACTCACGTATCAGGAGCTTGATGATATTACAGAACGCATCGCAGGTTATATTGCTAATAAAGGCCTTGGGGTTGGTGACGTTGTCTCGATATTAATCCCGAGGGACGAGTATATGCCTATTGCCTCGATCGGCGCATTAAAAGCCGGCTGTGCATATCAACCGCTTGACCCGACCTATCCGCCGGAGCGTTTAAACTTCATGATTAAAGACAGTAATGCGAAGCTGCTTATCACTACTGAAGAATTAAGGCCGTTGATAACGGATTATAACGGCGATGTGCTGCTATTAAGCGAGATAGCGTCACTTCCCGTGTCTAATGCTAAATTGCCTGAGGTCAAGCCCGAGAATTTATTTATACTGCTCTACACTTCCGGCTCTACAGGAACTCCCAAGGGCGTGAGACTTACGCACGGAAATATCGTCTGCTTCGTCAACTGGTATCATCGCTACTATAACTTACATCCGGAGGACTGCATAGGTCAGTATGCATCTTTCGGTTTTGACGCCTGTATGATGGACATGTACTCGCCATTAACGAGCGGTGCTGCTTTGTGTATAATTCCAGAAGAGATACGCCTTGATTTAACAGCTATTAACGAATATCTTGAAAAGAATCATGTCACACATCAGTTCATGACTACTCAAGTGTGCCGTCAGTTTGCCGTGAACGTCGAGAATAAAACTTTAAAGCATCTGTTAAGCGGCGGCGAGAAATTAATATCGCTCGACCCGCCCACGGCCTATACGCTGTACAACGGCTACGGCCCTACTGAGTGCACGATCTTCACAACGACCTATCCAGTTACTGAGAACGAGGAGAATATACCAATAGGCAAGCCCTTGGACAATCTAAAACTCTACGTCGTTGACGGTGACGGGCATCGCGTACCAGTCGGAGCAATGGGCGAGTTATGGATAGCCGGGCCGCAGGTTGGTGACGGGTATCTCAACCAGCCGGAGAGAACCGCCGAGGCGTTTATAGATAACCCGTTCAATTCAGATCCAAATTATAATAAAGTTTACAAAACAGGCGACATCGTGCGTTATCGGGC
>JAFUXM010000204.1 GCA_017470785.1 Synergistaceae bacterium | reverse complement strand
TCCTCACTGTACGTTCAGGGCGAGGACTGCCTGTATCTGAACGTATGGAAAGCCGATGATGCTAAAGCAAATAAGCCGGTCATGGTATGGGTACACGGCGGAGCTTTTGAAGTTGGCGGAACTGTTGAGCCTCGCGAGGAGGGCAGTAATTTCGTCAAAGAAAATCCTGATGTTATTCTTGTTTCAATCGACTACCGGCTCGGAGTCTTTGGATTTCTGCACTTGTCACACCTTCCGGACGGCAAAGATTATCCGGACGCGCAGAATTTAGGTCTAATGGATCAGATCATGGCCTTAAAGTGGGTTCATGAAAATATAGCGGCGTTCGGCGGCGATCCTGACAACGTGACTATCTTTGGACAATCAGCAGGCGGCGGAAGTGTGTCCCTGCTGCCGTTGATTAAAGGCTCACATAAATATTTTAAGCGCGTGATAGCTCAAAGCGGTTCACCGGTCTTTACACGCTCTACTGAACAGGCCATTGAGTGTACAAATGAATTAATGAATAAATTAGGCTGCAAGACAGTCGCTGATTTGCAGAAATTAGATATTGAAAAATTTGTGGATGATGCGGATATGCTCACGCTGCGGGTATGGCCTGAACGGGACGGAGTTTACTTGCCTTTAGATCCGTATGATGCTTATGCAAACGGCGCAGCTAAAGATATAGACTTCATGCAGGGCTGCACCAAGGATGAAATGGGGTATTTCATAGTCAGCTTGGGAGATGGTTATAATGAATTTGCCGCTGAGCGCAAGGCAAAGAAGTTTGCCCAGATGACTGACGCTGAGAAAGCGCTGGCCGAGAGCTTTTTAAAAGATGCAAAAGACGTAAGCCAGGAATACTCAAGCACAAGCCGTTTATTTGACCAGATTGTATTTATTGCGCCGCTGTTCAGGATGTCGGAAAATCAGACAAAGGCCGGCGGCAAGTCCTACACCTATTACTTCACGGTGGAATCCTCCGTGCCGTTGATGAAATCCGGACACGCGGTGGAGCTTTCGACAGTGTTCAATCACCCGGAGGAGACGCTCGTGACGGGACGGCAATTCGACGAGACATTCTCAAGAACCCTGCGCAAAATGTGGGTTCAGTTCGCCAAGACCGGCAACCCGTCGCTTACTGCTGAAATCTCACCTGACGGCAAAGCTCATGAGTGGCCGCTCTATAATTTAGACGATAAAGAAATTATGGTGCTTGACGAGTTCAATATTCACCCGGCAAAAGAATCCGAGCTTAAGATTATTGACTGGGAAAGGACTTATTTTTTAACTAATTATTATTGCATTTAATAAAAAATTAATAAAATTATAGGAGTGATTTTATTATGCGTAAGTTTTTAAGCGTGTTGTTGTTGTTTGGAGTTTTGAGCGGCTGTGCCTTAGCTGAGAATAAGCCGATTACTGACGGCAATTATGACAAGTCTTTAGCTGTCAAGTGCATTAACGGCACTTTTGTAGGCAAAAAGGCTGAAAATATTATTGCTTATAAGGGCATTCCGTTTGTGGGCAAGCAGCCCGTGGGTGAATTGCGGTGGAAAGCGCCGGTTGATGTTGAGGCTGATAACGGCGTGTACGAGGCGTATTACAACGCTAAGGCATCTTGTCAGAATAATGATATTATGGGCGCTCAGGGCGAGGACTGCTTATATTTAAATATCTGGAAAGCTGACGATAATATTAAAAATAAGCCTGTCATGGTATGGATACACGGCGGCGCATTTGTACAGGGCGGCACTGGGATTGGCATATTTGACTGCACTAATTTCATCAAAGAAAATCCTGATGTTATCGTTGTGACAGTTGCGTACCGGCTTGGAGCGCTTGGATTTTTGCATTTATCGCACTTGCCTGACGGCAAAGATTATCCCGATGCGCAGAACTTAGGCCTGTTAGACCAGCTTATGGCTTTAAAATGGGTGCATGAGAATATTGCAGCGTTCGGCGGCGACCCTGACAACGTGACTATCTGGGGCGAGTCAGCCGGTGCAGGCAGCGTTACCATGCTGCCGTTAATTAACGGCTCACAGAAATATTTTCAGCGCGTCATAGCTCAGAGCGGCGCTCCGACGCAGACTAATTCACTTGAGGAAGCCATTGCCTGCACGAATGAATTAATGGCCGCGCTCGGCTGCAAGACCGTTGCAGACTTGCAAAAATTATCTGCTGACAAGTTAGTTAAGGCCGCGGATGATGTAATAGCATTCCGCATATTCCCAGCCAGAGACGGCAAATATTTGCCTTTTGATCCGTATAAGGCTTATGAAAACGGCGCAGCTAAAGACATAGCGTTTCTTCAGGGCTGCAACAAAGACGAGATGAATTGTTTCGTGTCCGACTGGGGCATAGAAAATTTTAAAGCGTGGGCCGCTGACCGCAAGACTAAGAAATATGCAAATTTATTGACGGCTGAAGAGAAAGCGCTGATAGAAAGCTACTGCAATGAGGGCGTGCAGGAAGATTGGGAAGCTGACAGCCGCCTGTTCGGCCACAGCTGGTTTATTGACGCTGCAATTAAAATGTCTGAGAGCCAGACTAAAGCCGGCGGCAAGTCCTATACTTACTATTACAGGGTTGAATCTTCTAATCCCATATTAAAAAGCGCACACTTTGAAGAAGTGGCGATAGTATTTAATAATCCTGAATTTACTGAGGGAAGACAGTACGACGCGGTGTTCTCAAAGACTATGCGCAAAATGTGGGTTCAGTTCGCAAAGACCGGCAACCCTTCGCTCAGCGCTGAAAATTCACCTGACGGCAAAGCTCACGAGTGGCCGCTGTATAATTTAGATGATAAAGAAGTTATGGTACTCGACGAGTTCGATATTCACCCTGCAAAAGAATCTGAGCTTAAGATAGTTGACTGGGACAGGACATATTTTTTAATTAAATATTATATGCTTTAGCATTTGCAATGCAGCCATGATTTTAAATTGCTATTGCAATTACAGGAGGTAAAATAAGCATGAAAATTTATAGAAAATTATTAATTGCGCTTGTTTTAGTGTTAAATTTATTTGCCTGCGCTTCAGCCGAAGTGCAAAAGGCCGACCTTGTAGTTTACGGCAAGATTTTCACTTCTGAATCTGAAAATAATCAGCTTGCGGAAGCCTTTGCAGTTAAAGACGGCAAGTATATTTATGTCGGTGATAAGGTCGGCGCAGAAGCATTTATTGACGCAGGCAAGACTGAAGTTATTAATTATGACGGCAAAGGTCTTGTGATGCCGGGCTGCGGCAACGGCCACGCTCACTACATGCTGGGCTATGCCCTTAAGACAGTAGGCGTGACTATTGACATGGCCGAGACGCCTGATAATTTTTTGGCTAAAATAGTGCCGGATGCGGTCAAGAAAGCAAGAGCCAGCAATGCGACGGCTGTATTTGGTCAGGGCTGGAATTTAATGAGCTTTCAGGATCACATCCCGCCCCGTCAAGAGCTGGACGCGATATGCAGCGACATTCCCATGTATTTCTTAGACGATGAATGTCACAAGGCGCTGGCTAACACGATTTTATTAGTCAAGGCAGGCATCTTGAATGAAGACGGCACTGCCGGAATGACTAAGCTGCGCGGCGGCGCGATCGGACTTGACACCGACGGTATTCCCAACGGATTTTTATCAGAACAGGCGCAGACTTACGTACGCGCATTCTTGGACAACGATAATTTATATACGCTTGACATGGCCATAGCTAATATCGCTGAAATCGAGCATCACATGCTGTCATCAGGCTATACGATGTACACCGAGGGCTGGGGCAATTATTTTGTTAATACTAATTATTATAAGGCGCTTCAGCAGCTTGACGAGGCCGGTAAGCTGCATTTTATAGCCGGTCTGCCATATGAGATTGAGAGCTGGATGGATATGGACGAGGCCTTAACGAGAGCAGCTGCTGCAAAGAAATTTGCGTCGAAACGCGTGCTGCCGAACTGGATAAAGCTCTTAGTTGACGGCACGGTCGAGAGCGGTACGGGACTTGTTGAGCCGGTGTATCCTGACGGCCATCAGGGCATCGCTAACTGGGAAGAAGATGAACTGACTGAGATAACCCGCAAGGCAAACGAGAAAGGCTTGACTATACACGTACACGTGATGGGCAATAAGGGCGTTAATAGAGTTGTCAATGCGTTTGTAAACGGCGGCAAGGACGAGATGCGCAACACGCTTGTACACGTCCGCAATGTAGATGAGCCGGATTATCAGCGCATGACAGACCATAATATTTATGTGTCATCAGGCGTAACTTGGCATCATAATATCACCGGCGCAGCTGATTATATGCGTGAGCACGGCATGGCGCCTGCAGGTCAAGAGGCCGAGTCTTATCCGTTTAAGTCATTCTTTGATAATAATATTAATGTATCAATACATTCGGACTATCCGGCGTTGAGCGGCAGCCCTGATGATCCATTCGGCATTATGGAAATCGCAGTAACTGGCGTACTTTGCTCTGAGAAGGGCGAGCCTTGGTGGCCTGAAGAGTTAGCAACCCGCGAGCAGGCTTTAACAGCAATGACTATAGGCTGTGCAAGGCAGATGTTTATTGAAGACGAACGCGGCAGCATTAAGACGGGTAAGTATGCAGATTTTCTTTTATTAAATAAGGACGTATTGACTTGCCCGGCGAATGAAATTCACGATGCCAAGCCCGCAGCGACGTACTTTGAAGGTCAGAAAGTCTTTAGCAGATAAAATATTATAAGAATGCGGCTCGAGATATTGAGCCGCATTCTTTGCGTGATATAGTTAAAGTACTTTAAAAATGCTAAAAATTGTCTCATCAAGATTTTTAGAAAATTTTAATAAATCGCATACTTTTTTCTTGAGCCAATGCCCAAAATATTCTATCGGATTTAATTCGGGTCTATACGGCGGCAAAAAAACTATTTTTACGTTATCTCTGTGCGGCTACAATACTGAGCCTTTCAAATTTCTTACCCTTAACTTTCTCATAAATCTTTTCCCCTTTGGGTGCACGTGCATATTTACGATATAAAAATTTATCTATATAGTAAAAGATAGTAAAAGCACCTAAAAACTAACAAATATAGTCAGTCAAATTAAAAATTGCCAAGCCCTTTGCCCCTTTTATAAAATTTATAAAATTAAAATTTAAATTTTAAAATCAAATGCATTTGATAGAAATCATATAACTTTATAAAATTTATTTAAATTTTTTAACGTTTATGAAAAGAGGTGAAAATCATGAAGAAAATTATATTAACGGCGGCTTTTGGGGCTGCAATAGCTGGGGTATTAGCATTTAGCGATGTTCACAACGAGGCCGACGCTGACACTGCAGGCGTATATCAATGCACAGTATGTACTCAAATAGTAACAATTAACAACAAAAGCAGCGTATTACAGAAGTTCGGTTTGGACGGCCATAAACATGAGTGGCATTACATCGCAAGGCCCGGCGAAACCATTCGTCCTATCGTTCCTATCCTTATGTAAAACAGGTAAAACAGGTAAAACAAAAATCTCTCTTTGCATTTTGCGTGCGGGAGGAATTTTTAGCTGAATAACGCAATATTTATAAATTTATAAATTTATAGTTTGACAAGCTT
>JAFUXM010000203.1 GCA_017470785.1 Synergistaceae bacterium | reverse complement strand
GCTTTTTCTTGTGTTATATGCTATGCTAATTGCGTTGTCCGTGAAGGGCAGGCAGATTAAAAAAAGAGCCCTCATCTTGAAAGTTTGGCGACCGACAGATGAAGGGCAGCGATATTTTCACAGGGCGCATTGTGCCTGTTTATCTGCATTATAGCACGGCAGGCCGGAATGTACAAGAGTTCAGTTATGCAGCCCTTGAAAAATCAGCGGTTAGAGTTTTTGGGTTGCTGTAAGCAGCATGGACAGAATAGCTAAGGAGGCTATATCAATGGAAGAACAGCGACAAATTGGAGACGCGCGGCAGCAATACGTGAATGCGCGAGAGTTGGAGGCGAGGCTTGGAATACCACGCAATACCCTCTATTACATAGCTAAGCACGGTAACTTTCCTACTGGAATTAAGATAGGCAGGGCGCGGCGGTGGCTTGCAAGTGAGGTTGAGGCGTATTTGGCGGCTCAGTCACAGCATGAGCAAGAGCGGGAAGAGTTTACGAGACAGCTGTTGAGCGGCGAGATGAAAGGAGTTAATTAATCATGAGACGGAAATTGACAGTGAGAAATGTACTTAGCATGACGTACGAAGATATGTTAGTAGCAGTGAGGCGCGGGGAGATACACGACTTATGGTATGGCGTTAAGCTTTTGTGCAAATTAAACGGCGACGAAATGCACATATCCGACGTATACGACATAGCACGGCATGATTTAGAAAATGCAGCTTTTATGGCAGAATTGGAGGCCGAGTATGAATAAAACTGATGATACGTTCCGGCGCTTAAAATATCACGAAGTCAAAGCGGCAGCAGGGCCGCAAGGACGGTATAGCGACGGGGCTAAGGCGCTTTGGTACTGCTTTGATTACGATATACCGGTTGCGAAAATAGACGACTGTAAACTCTATGCTAAGTGGGCTTTTGCAGCGCCTAACGAAGCTCAAGAACTGACGGGAATAGTAGGGAATTACGGCGACAGAGCTGGAGCGCTTAAGTATTGCCGTTATCAATATATACCAGTCGTATTGGAAGACACCAACAAATATGGAGCTGTTTGCGGTTTTATAGTTCCGTATCATAAAATGCGCGGCTGTAAAAGCAGAGAGGCAGAAGAGCTTAGGCTAACTGCTGATTATCGCAGGGGAGTTGAAAGAGCGGGTGTAGTAGCCCGTGTTAGCAGCACGGGCGCTTAACTGCATTAAATTCATTGGCAAATTTGGGGCTTTTGCATATAATAAAAGTGCGCGGCCACTCCTTAATAATTGGATTAAGACAGTGGCCGCTCAAGACGCAGGAATATTATATCATTCCCGCGTCAAATTTGCAATGTGCGCATTTAGTCGCAGGAAGGAGATATAATTAATGACTTTTGATAACTTGAAAGACTTTGCAGACTGGACGCATGATAAAGCACGCGCTGAAGACTTAGCGCCGCTGTTGTTAGAAAAAGCTAAAAACACCGGTTGGATTTGCCCGATATGCGGCTCAGGCAACGGCCCTAATGGCTCAGGTATAACTATCAACGAGGACGGCAGATTTAAATGTTGGGCGCATAAAGCCGACCGTTGCCCTGAATACGCCGATATTATAGATATATTCAGGCTCACGAAGAACATACCCGCCGACAACGAGCATTTCAAAGAGTTTTTAAAAGAACTCGAACAAACGTTCAATATCACGATTGGCAAAAATTCCGGCGGCGCGGCTCAAACTAAGTCAGCTCCTATAAAGAAAAATGCAGTCACGCAGCCGAAAACTAAGCAAGAGCAAGACCCCGCAGTCAGGGATAGGCTTATAGCAGAATTTAACGCAGCGAGGCAGGCAGATAATACACACCCCTATTTACAGACTAAGCACGTTAGAAACGACGGCACGCTGAAGATAAATCACGCAGGCGAGTTATTAATTGGCTTGTACGACGTGGACGGCAATTTTAGAGGTTATCAAAGAATATCAGCCGCCGGGACTAAAGAGCAAGCGCGGGGAACAAAGCAGAAAGGAGCTTTCCATATTATCGGCGGCGGTGAATTGCAGCCAAGCGATATAGTCATATTAGCCGAGGGTTACGCGACTGCGTTTAGTGTTTTTGACTGCATATATGAATATAACAAAGCCCGTGTTGTCTTTGCCTTGAATTGCGGTAATTTATTTGAAGTTGCACGGGCAATTAAGGCCAAGCTCAAAGTCAGCCGCTTATTCATTGCAGCCGACACAGACAAGCACGGTATTAATGCAGCCGTCAAATGTTGCGAGAGCGGCGTATGTGAAGGGTATTTCACACCGTCCTTCAGTGAGCTTGAATTAAGCGTTAAAAAGCTTACGGACTGGAACGACTTTGCAACATCAAGAGGGCTTGACGCAACGAAGTCCGCACTGATAGCAGGACTTAATAACCCTATCAGGCCGCCTATAAAGGAAGAAGAACAAGCAGCAAGCGTTGAGCCTGAACTTGATATAAACGATTATTATATTGAGTTTGGGGAGCGGAAGAATGTTAAAGAAATTGAGATGATAGGCGGGTTATTTCCACGCGGCAAGATAAGCGCACTGATCGCGCCGCCTGGAACTGGTAAAACATGGTTCATTTTATATCTCTCTATGTATTTTTCACGCGGCGGTGGTTTAGATGATGCTTTATTACATCATTTCTCGATTAGCAGGCCGTATAGGAGTATGATTTTGTCAGGCGAGGGTGGATATGATGAACTAATCGGACGCAGCGAATACACAAACTGGAGATATGACCGTCAATATTTAGGTGTCGTGGACTTGAACGAACTCACGGAAAAAGATATTTCATTATCTTTATCACAAGAAGACGGGCAGCGCAACCTTGAGCGGTTGATCGACAAGCGGCAGCCTGATATTATTTTCCTTGATAGCCTTATGGCTTTTTCAGATTATGACGAAAACAAGTCAAGAGAGATGGGGGAGCTTATGAAGTATCTTATGCAGACAGCCCGCATAAACGATATTGCCATTGTACCAGTTCATCATACCCGCAAGCGCAGGCTGAACGAACGGAAAGCAGCTCAGGATATGGACGAGATGATAGGCAGCAACATGATGCAGCGCTATACGCGGCGCATAATAGGCTTGCAGCCGAAGGGGCAGATGATACTTGATGAAGTCACAGGCGATGAGCCGGTTATTGTGCGCGATTTGAAGAACAACCTAACGAAGAAGTTTAAGCCGTTCACGTTTTGCATTGCGAAAGATGAAGAGACGGGCAAGCTGGACATGGAATTTGAATTTGAGCCTGACCTGACGTTCAAAGCCCCCGATAAGAAGAGCGAGATTTTGCATTATATACAAGAGCATTACGAAGAGGGCGACGATTATTTCACACGCGCCGATTTGGAACAGGTATTCACTGCAAAATCTACACTGCAGAAAGCGCTGAAGGAGTTAGTAGAGGCGGGGCGATTGGGGCGTTGCGGAACAACAAAAGACGCAGAATATTTTTTGCGGCCTGAAATGGATGATTAATTTTTCGCCTAATGCGGCAAAAACTTTTTAGGCGATTTTTCAGTGAGCCGATAGCTGAAATTGGGAGAAAAGCCCGCAGCTATCGGCTTTTGCTATTCAAGAGCGCGACAAAAAATTTTTTCGCCTATTTTTTTTAAAAAGTGAATAGGCGATAGGCGATTCCGCATAAACACAGTCAGGGACTGGAAATAATCGCCTAAAGTGAATAGGCGATTTTTAGGCGATTTTTCACAGTCAGGGACTGGATTTACAGCGTCTATAAATCAGCTTGACAAGTGGATTTACAGCAGCAAATAAACGCGATAGTCATGCGGGTTTGCAAGACCTAAAAATCGCCTAAAAATCGCCTAAAACGCCACTCTTGTAAACGCAGTGTTCATGAGGGTTTACTGGGTGTTCGAAAAATCGCCTAAAAATCGCCTAATGCTTTTAGGCGGTGCAAACGCAGTGTTCATGAGGGCTGACGGAAAATCGCCTAAAAAAAATCATTTTTTTGCAAATTTGGGGAGAGGGTGGAGGGGGGAGGTGGATATATAATAATAATAATAATAATCTCTCTTCTCTCTCTATCTCTCTCAACAACCCTCATCAGCTCTCTTATCGGAACAACACAACAGCCGTCAACTCAGCCACCGTCAAGCTTTACGCACATTTTGTGTCGCAAAACCTGATGTTATCTATATCGGCGCAACACAGCGCAGGGCAGGCCGTAACGCCTCTATAATCGACGCAGCGTGACGGGGTAAGGTATTTAGTCAAGGCGAGGGCAAAAAATCAATTGTGGGGCGTTTTGAGCGCGTCCTATTAAAAAGGTACTGGGAATGAGGGTTTGGGGGCGGTGGGACGCCGACCCCGCCATTTTCTTAGCGTCAGAAATTTTTAGGGGCAGTCGCTGAACTGGAATTTAATTTCCGCAAATAAATCTTTTTGGAAGTTGCAACAGCAAGGCCGGTGTTCAGGCCGGAAATAACCGGCTGAATTTCTATCTTAGAGGCGAGTGGAGGCCGTCCATCAGGGAGCGCAACAGCCGGTAAGGATTTGAGGCAAAGAGCATGGAGCAACAGCAAGGCCGGTGTTCAGGATTTAAATTCTGGACAGCAAGGCCGGTGTTCAGGCCGGAAATAACCGGCTGAATTAATGTGTATCCTAAATAAGGATACAAATTGAGCGCGATAAACGCAGTCAGCAACAGGGCTAATGAAATTTATGATTTTTCGAGAGGTACGGAAAAGGGTACGGTTAAGAGTTGTATAGCTGAACAGGCTATCGAAGAGATCTCATAACACCGCTCAATCACTAAGCTTACGCAATACACCCCCGCAGGCTGTGTGTCTTTTTGTGTGTATTCTGCTTATAATTGTATGCGATTAATTATATATCAATATGCGCTTGACTGATTGAGAGCATGATTATATAATGTTATAAGCATAAATGCAAGGGGAGTGATTTAATTTATGAGCGAGATTATAACGCTTGCTAATCAAAAAGGCGGTTGCGGTAAGACTTCCACGGCGGCGGCTCTCTATTCAGGGCTAACGTTGCGAGGCTTTAAAGTCTTAGGGCTTGACCTTGACCCGCAAGCTAATTTTAGCTTTATCATGCAGGCAGGCAGCAACAGCGCTGATATAGTCGACGTCTTGGCCGGTAATGCTGATATTAGCGAGGCCGTGGAACATACAGCGCGGGGAGACTTCATAGCAGCAAGTAAAAAGCTCTCAGCTGTAGACGTGCTTATCACGGGTACGGAACGCGCGTCTTTGCTTAAGCGTGCATTAAAGCCGGTTGCAGGTGTGTATGACTTTGTGATTATCGACACGCCGCCTGATTTGGGAACTATTACGATTAATGCGCTTGTTGCATCCACAGGAGTAATTATTCCAACTTTTGCTGAAATTTTCAGTGTTCAGGGCGTTTTAAATCTGTTTGATATGGTAAAGAACATACAGACAGCTTTGAACTCAGATTTAATCAATCGTGGGATACTGATAACGAGGCACAGATCGCGTGTAAGAGTGCAGCGAGAGACGGCGGCGGCGATTAAACAAGTCGCAGATAGGGCAGGCGTTAAAGTCTTTAGCTTGCCTATCAGAGACAGCGTTATTATCACAGAGGGCGCAAGCTTACAGCGTGATGTATTTTCATATCAGCCGAAGAGCAAGGTAGCTCTCGATTATGCGGCGTTTGTAGATGAATTATTGAAAGATTTATCATTATAGGAACGAGGGGCTTAGTAATGGCAAAGGATTTTAATATTTTAGCAACAGTTGATAACGCGAAGGAAGTCGAAGAAATTAATCATGCTGGACAGGCGGGGCAGGATATAAAAGAGATTGAGCCAGAACAGCAAGAGAGCGCTACAGGGCAGGTTGAGCAAGACGCAGGCCGTGTAGTGTATCGTAAAGTCAAAGCAGCCACCCCGAATGGGGAGCGCAAGACGCGGCGCGTTTACTCACTGATCAGGCCGTCAACGTACGAGGCTTTAGAACGGGCAGCGTATGTCCGAGGTGTTAGCGTAAACGAGATGATTAATACTATTCTTGAAGAGTTTATTAATCGGGCGTGATAGACTGTATAAGCTGATATGAGCATGACCGCATAACAGGATAATTAACAGAGCCGCCGATATGATTTAGTTATCTCTCAGCAACTCAACGCGTGAAAACGGCTCAGGATACCAGAATAAACGCACAGCAAGATTAATAAATTCGAGGCAATGATTTCGCATTAGTCCAGCATAGTAATATTCAGGGGTGGTGGCAATGTACCATGAGAGACTTGACAAGAAAGAATTATTAAAATTCTCATTGACGGGTTGCTTTTTCTTGTGTTATATGCTATGCTAATTGCGTTGTCCGTGAAGGGCAGGCAGATTAAAAAAAGAGCCCTCATCTTGAAAGTTTGGCGACCGACAGATGAAGGGCAGCGATATTTTCACAGGGCGCATTGTGCCTGTTT
>JAFUXM010000019.1 GCA_017470785.1 Synergistaceae bacterium | reverse complement strand
CGAGAATGGTTGCATTGCTCTGGTCATGCCCACGCTGGCAACGCCGCATTTCCCCGCAGATCTTGAAGCTACACCTGATAAAGCAGCACAGGTACACGGGAAAAAACATTACAGCACTAACCTTGTTTTGACACCGATTTGGAATCTTGCCAGCAGATATTCGGTTGTGTCGATGCCGATTGAACTGTCAGATAAAAACGTTCCCGTCGGCGTGCAGATTGTCGGCAACACCTATGATGATTTGAATGCATTCCGTGTGGCATACGCCATGTCAAAAGTCATTGTTCCTCTGTATAGGGACGGGCGTTTCCCGGATTTTAGGAATGCAAAATAGTACGATAGTATTTTGACATTTAGACATTTAACATTATTTATCAGATAAGCCTACGAATAAAAAGTCAAGCCCCAAGCAGTAATCACATCAGGCTGGAATGCTCTCCAGCCTGATTACATTTTTAGCAAGCTTTCTATAGTTAATGCACTTGAAAAGAAGTGACTTACGAACAGCACTAGGCCAGCAGCCAGCGCGTCCGTCGCAATATCAGTGCTCTCCTGCCCCAACGTGCAGCTGCGGCGTCTCAAATTTATAATCTTTTCCGCCCATGATTAAACTCAGCCCCTTAATTTAAAATTTTTATAACATACTCAGCAAGTAGCTAAAATAATTTCAAATTAAATAATAAAAGTTTTATAAAGTTTTATAATGTCAAGCGGCTTTAAAATTCAAAATATTCTTCTATTTATACTTTCTTACCCAAAAAGAAATGATTAATATTATCAAAGCAAATCATCAAAAAAATCAGA
This sequence comes from Synergistaceae bacterium, assembly GCA_017470785.1. Lineage (GTDB taxonomy): Bacteria > Synergistota > Synergistia > Synergistales > Aminobacteriaceae > JAFUXM01. The sequence goes on along the minus strand of JAFUXM010000019.1, from coordinate 8,148 downwards.
AAAGCCATTTTTTAAATCAATACAAAATTCGACAGGAGCAAGCAATATCTCCGCCAAACCTTCAGTTTGAAGCGATCTTTTTATTCCTGTCTTGCACCACTTGGCAAAATGCTCACAGTTATTAAAGCGAAGGCTATAATTTCTTGCTCCAATCATTGACTTCGCCCTTCTGACGGTTTCACGGCCGGAATATAGATATGGGTAATTGGAATTTCCAGCAAGATCAACAACAATAAAATCGCTTTCGCCGTTTAAAAATTCTCCAACTGAAGTCTCGCGTACCATACCGTTAAAATCGCCCGGGCCCGTCTCGCCAGTGTAATGGATAACACTATCCGACCATAACCATCTTTTAACATATATACCATAATGATAATATAATCCATCCATACGAGAAACTTTAATAACATCTCCGTTTTTAACTTTTCCCATTGTACTTCGCATTCCTTTCTAATTACATGTATTCTCAAATTAAAATATTTTTATTTAAAACAAATTTTGTATTATATAAGCTTATAAATAATAAAAGCTCCTATAATAAGACCGATAACAATAGCAACAGCGTAATATATCTTTTTACGCGCAGCTTGTTCCCCCACAAATCTATTACCCCATAATCTCATTTCCTCGCTATATTCGTTGTCGAATTTATTTGCTGCGGCCCAGCCGATCTTTTCAGTAATAGCCACCGCAGTGGCTGCGTTTATCGCGTTGCCAAGCCCGGGTATCCAACCGAATGCAATTTGAGAGACCAATCTACCAACAGCTGCTCCGCCTAATCCCTTTAAAATTCCTGTCGCCGCCGACTTACTTAATTTACGGCCAAATACCGCGCCAAGCGAGATAATCATCGTCACCTGCGCTGCCGTTATAGGCACTGTGTCGCTGCCGGGCAGCTGCGCCATCCCGCCGCCGACCGCTGCGCACGCCGCTGTCGCAGTATGAATTATCGCGTGGCATTTTGAACGTTGAGAATCTGTCATAAAATACTTCCTCCCTTAAAAAATTTTAAAATTTTAAATTTGGGCAACAAAAATGCCCCGCGCAACGAACATTAAAACGTTCGCCTCACGAGGCAAAAATCTTTTAATAATTAATTCTTTTACTTTTTAAGATTAAGAGGACATAAAGACAATAGCTTGGCCATACGCCATACGCCATACGCCATACGCCATACGCCATACGCCATACGCCATACGCCATACGCCATACGCCATACGCCAATTATGAGCGGCCACGATCATCTCTGTCAATCAGTCCTTTTACTTAATTTATTTATTATAAATTAACGCAGTTTAGATTTTGATAATTAATATATCATATTTTATTTTCACGCGCAAGCTAAAACACTCCGGCATCCTGCAGCGTGCTTAACGCAATTTCAGGCCAGTTTTTATTGCTCATCGGCGAGGCCGGACTGGGATGCAGAATTTTTATAATCTTAACGCGATTAAAATCTTGCAGCGCAGCTTGAGCCCGCGCCTCAGCAAAATTCCCAACTCCAACTATAAATTCCGGCTCAAAAAATTTTACGCACTCACGCAAATATTCATCGCAGATTTTATACAGCTCTTCGCGCTCGGCTGACTTTAATTTATCCGGCGTGAAATTCCGGCCGTCCTTAATGAATAACAACGGGCAGTAATTAATCACAAAATAATTTTCAAAAAAATTTTCAGGCTCAATAAAAATTTCTTTAAACAAGCCCCATAGTCTCTTGCCGCTTATTTCAGACCGCTTGCAGTTAAAGCCCGTGATTTTATATTTATCATGCTCATGCTCCGGCTTATTAACACTCGCATTAATCTTCAGCCAATCGCGAACTATATTAATCTCACCGAACGGCACGCCCGTCTGCGCCATGCCCCACGGCCCGGGGTTCATGCCCATAAACAGCGCCCGCTTTTTATTTAAGCCAAATTTTTCAATATAAATTTTATACGGCTCAAACGCGTAGCTTAACGTGTTATAGACGGCGTCAAAGCTCGTGATAAATTTTAAATTATCTAAATTATCACGCAGCTTCAAGGCCGAATTTATTAAATTATTTAAATTTAAATTACTCAAGGATTGCGCCCTTGTCAGCCGAACTCACTAACTTTGCATATCGCGATAAATAGCCGGTCTTAATCTTCGGCTCGGGACATACCCATTCAGCTCTGCGCTTCGCAAGCTCCTGCTCAGATACTTTTAATTCTATGCTGCAATTATTAATATCTATCGCGATAATATCGCCCTCATGCACTAAGGCGATAGTGCCGCCGGATGCAGCCTCGGGGCTGACATGGCCTATCGACGCGCCGCGCGTTGCGCCGGAAAATCTGCCGTCGGTGATTAACGCCACGCTCTCGCCTAAGCCCATGCCGCAAATAGCCGACGTCGGGTTAAGCATCTCACGCATACCCGGGCCGCCTTTAGGTCCTTCATATCTAATTACTACGACATCGCCGGACTTAATTTTATGATTAAATATCGCAGCTATTGCATCGTCCTCACTGTCAAACACGCGAGCCGACCCTTCATGCGTCATCATCTCAGGCGCAACAGCTGACCGCTTGACTACGCAGCCGTCCGGCGCAAGATTGCCTTTCAATACAGCAATGCCGCCGTTATTAGAGTAAGGCTTATCTATCGGCCTGATAATCTCAGGATTTAAATTTCTCACGCCCTCTAAATTTTCGCGTACTATCTTGCCAGTGGCCGTAATTAAATCTAAATTTAATAAATCTTTTTTAGCCAGCTCAGTCATGACAGCATAAACTCCGCCTGCTAAATCCAAGTCCTCCATGAAAGTATCGCCGGCCGGTGCTAAGTGACATAAATTCGGCGTCTTGCTGCTTATATTATTTGCATTATTTAAATCTATTTTTACTCCGGCCTCGTGAGCTATTGCAGGCAAATGCAGCATCGTATTTGTCGAGCAGCCCAGCGCCATATCGACCGTCTCAGCATTTTTAAACGCAGCTGCCGTCATAATATCGCGCGGCCTGATATTTTTGGCGACAAGCTCCATTATCTTCATGCCCGTATGCTTTGCTAATCTAATTCTTGCAGAGTACGGCGCAGGTATAGTGCCGTTGCCGCGCAGTGACATGCCTATAGCTTCAGTCAAGCAATTCATGGAATTTGCAGTGTACATGCCGGAGCATGAGCCGCAGCTCGGGCACGCGTTCTCCGTGTAGTCTTCGACTCCGGCTTCATCAAGTTTGCCGGCGTGATACGCGCCCACCGCCTCGAACATGTGACTTAAGCAAGTGCGCCTGCCGTCCTTTAATCTGCCTGCAAGCATCGGGCCGCCAGCGCAAAATATAGCCGGAATATTTAATCTTGCAGCTGCCATTAATAATCCAGGCACGTTCTTATCACAGTTCGGGATCATCACAAGCCCGTCGAACTGATGCGCCATTGCCATTGCCTCGGTCGAGTCGGCAATTAATTCACGCGACACAAGCGAGTACTTCATGCCTACATGTCCCATCGCGATGCCGTCGCAGACCGCAATAGCCGGAAACATTATAGGCGTGCCTCCGGCTGCTCTAATACCGTCTTTTACTGCCTGCGTGATTTTATCTAAGTGCATATGCCCGGGTACTACTTCACTAAACGAACTCACTACTCCAATCAGCGGCCGCTCGATCTCCTCTTTCGTAAAACCGAGCGCGTAAAGCAAACTCAAATTCGGCGCCTTGTCAACGCCCTTCTTTATATTATCCGATAACATTTTTATTTAACTTAACATAAAAGGGGATAACTAAACGCTCTCCCCTTTTATTCTCCTTTCAGATTTTTAAAATATTTAAATTTTTAAAATTAATTTAAATTTAATTCGACGCGCTGTCGAGATTTTTATCGCCGGACGCGCTGCCCTCGTCGCGCCAGAGCATCTGCTCTCTTAACTGCTTTCCAACTATCTCCATTTGATGCTTAGCTAAGTTATCGCGCTTAGAATTAAAGAAAGTCCTGCCGTTCTTATTCTCAGCTATCCAGCGGCCTGCAAAGCTGCCGTCCTGAATGTCGGCTAAGACCGCCCGCATGTTAGCTTTAATCTGCTCATGCGGCAGCACCCGCGGCCCTGACACATACTCGCCGAACTCAGCCGTATCTGAAATCGAGTAATTCATCGCGGCAATTCCGCCTTTATTAATTAAATCTACAATTAATTTCATCTCGTGAATGCACTCGAAATAAGCGTTCTCAGGTTCATAGCCGGCCTCAACCAAGACTTCAAAGCCGCACTGCATTAAGTCAACTACGCCGCCGCATAACACAGTCTGCTCACCGAATAAGTCAGTCTCGGTCTCGTCGTGCATAGTTGTCTGCATGATGCCGGCACGCGCTCCGCCGATGCCTGCTATATAAGCCAGCGCTATATCAAGGCACTTGCCCGACGCGTCCTGCTCAACTGCAACTAAGCACGGCACGCCCTTGCCGTTCACATACAACCCGCGTACAGTATGACCCGGGCCTTTAGGCGCAGCCATGAACACGTCAACGCCTGCCGGCGGCACTATGCGCTTATATCTTATATTAAATCCATGCGCAAATGCTATTGCGTTGCCCTCGCTTAAATTCGGCGCAATCTCCGCACTGTAAACGTCGGCCTGTACTTCATCATTAATTAACATCATGATAATATCGGCCTGTTTAGCTGCCTCTGAAATTTCAAAGACTTTAAAGCCGTCGGCCTCAGCCTTAGCCCATGACTTGCCGCCCTTTCTCAGTCCAACTATCACGTCGCAGCCGGAGTCACGCAAATTTAACGCGTGCGCATGACCCTGCGAGCCATAGCCTATTATTGCAATTTTTTTACCGGTTAATTTGCCGAGGTCGCAGTCCTTCTCGTAATACATCTTCGCCATGAATAAAATTCCCCTCTTTATTAAATTAAATTAAAATTTATTTATTTTAAATTTATAAAATATTTGTCAGTATAGCATAAAAATTTTTTGAATCATCATGGCGGACGCATACGGAAAATACAAGTTATATTTTAATTTTAATTAAGCTTTAGCTATAACATAAGCTGAATTAACTTCCGCGCCGGCTTGACTGCAAGCCCGAGCCAGACATCTCAAGGTCGTACCGGTCGTACATACATCATCTACTAACGCGGCCTTGAGATTTTTTATTTTATCAGCTTTAATTTTAAAATCTTCCGGTGTAAGCTCTTCGCGTTCGGCCTTGCTAAGCGTAGCATGACGTGAGACTATATGCCGCCAGCTGCAAAGGTCATCACGTACTTTTATATTCCAGCAAGCCCCAAGCCCCGAGGCAATTTCGTAAGCTTGATTATAATCCCGCTCACTGCCGGTGTGCAGCGGCACAGGAATTAATAAATCTATATCAGGCCGCTCAAATAAATTCGCAAGCTTTAAGCCTAAAATTTTTCCGGCTGCCTTTAAGCCTTCATATTTTAAATCTAATATCACTTGCCTTATATCGCCCTCGTAGAATGCGCCGGCATACACGTCAAAATCGCTATACTCAAATTTCATCGGCTCAAGTAAACTATCGGCGCACTCATCGCACAGAACTTCGCCAAGCTCTCCGCACACCGGACAGCTCACCGGCAAGAACACGTGAATAAAAGCTTTTAATAATTTATTTAAGCGCAATTTTAAATTTAATTAAAAGCCTTCGCCATTCTGTCGACTGCTTCTTTAATATAGCTGCGCGGGCAGGCCAACGCAACACGCTCAAAGCCCGATGCGCTCTCACCGAACACATAGCCCTCATCAAGCCATAACTTAGCATCAACAAGCATTTTTTTCTGCAAGTCGTAATTATTAAGCTTAAATGCTCTGAAATCAAGCCACGCTAAGTACGTACCTTCAAGCGGCATAACTTTTACCTTAGGCAGCTTCTCAGCCATATACTTAACTAAAAAATCATAATTGCCTTTAATATAATTTATTAATTCATCAAGCCATTTATCGCCGTGAGTGTAAGCAGCCTGCATCGCCTCGATCGCAAATAAATTTAACCGCATCAAGCTCGACCGCATCAGCGCATTCTCAAATTTTTGCCGCATCTCAGCATCAGGAATAATATTTACAGTTGCTTGAATACCGGCGATATTAAACGTCTTGCTCGGGGCAATGATAGTGACAGTGTTGTTTAAGCTCGTTTCGCTTAAAGACGCAATAGGCAAATGCTCAAAGCCCGGCATGATTAAATCGCTGTGCAATTCGTCGCTTATAATTTTAACGTGATTAGCTGCGCAAATAGCCGCAAGCCTCTCAAGCTCGCCGCGTGTCCAGACCCGCCCGACCGGATTATGCGGACTGCATAATATAAACAAACTCGCCCTGGGGTCTTTAGCCTTACGTTCAAAGTCTTCAAAATCTATTTCATACTTGCCGCTATTCTCGTTAAAAATTAAATTATTTAATAACAGCTGCGCTCCGTTATTGCTCACGGTTCGATAGAACGGGTAATAAACCGGCGGCTGAATTATAACTTTATCGCCCGGCTGACAGAACGCCTGCACGCCGATATGCGCTGCCGTCACTGCGCCGGCTGTAAATAACAGCCATTCACGCTTAATTTTAAAATTATGACGCCGCGCTTCCCAGTTTATAATTGCGTCATAGCACGCGTCCGGCATCTCAGTATAGCCAAATACTCCATGTTCAGCCCGTTTAATCAGCGCCTCTTTAATCTCCGGCAGCACTTCAAAGTCCATGTCGGCGATCCACAGCGGCAAAATATTTTCAGCATCAACTTTATAATCAAGATCTTCAATAAATAAATTAGGATCGGCGTCCCACTTAGTCGAGCCGGTACCCTTGCGATTAACTATCTTGTCAAAGTCATAAGCCTTTAATTCCAATTACAAAATTCCCCTCTCGAGTTAAATTATTTAACTTGTTTATTATAAATTAAAAAAATTTTATTTGCGTCAGCGATGATTGCAAGCGCGTCATGCAAAATTTATTGAATTTATTTTCGAGATATTGTATAATTTTGAAAATTTAAGATGTTAAGGAGAGGGTGAAGCAAATTCATGAGAAGCGGCGTATAAATACGTCAAAAGCCTCTTGTCAAACACACGATAATGCGCATATAATCGTTCGGAGTTCGGAGTTCGGAGTTCGGAGTTCGGAGTTCGGAGTTCGGAGTTCGGAGTTCGGAGTTCGGAGTTCGGAGTTCGGAGGCGTATCTTCGTCTCTTATAAATTGCTCTACACTCTACAAGTCAAGACATCAAAATTATATAAAATTATATTGTGATCAAGAAGCCGAGACAGCTTTATTCGCTGCCTCGGCTATTTGTATCTTAAATTAAGGAGGTCCATAACATGGATCAAAAAAGTTTTAGCAGTAAGTCTAAGTTTTTAATGCTATTGCTTGGAGCTGCACTGGCATTAGCGGTTTTGAGCGGCGGCTGCGGCGGAAGCAGCCATCATCACAAGAGCAGTGACAGCGACACCAGCGACCCTAACGGCCCTGAGGACTACAGAAGCGAGATTGCCGAGCGGCTTTTGGAAGAGGATAACGTCATTCACTTGCGTGACTTCCTTAACGGCACTGTCACGGCGAAGAAGGGCGACGTCCTGCTCTACTATCCAGCGAGCGGCGAGGATCTCACGGCTGCGCAGGGCTATCTTGACAAGATGAATAAGGCGCTGAACGACGGCGCGGTTCTGGCCTTCGTTAACATCACCGCAGAGGAAATCGACAAGTTCGCGGACGATTTGGCGCTGGACATCCCGCCCTACACTACAGATGACGCTACTGACGAGGAGAGTAAAACGCTTCAGGACTTCTATGCAGTCGCAGCGCGTATCAACGCCGACTACACGGAGAGCAACGATGAAGAACCCGTTGATTTCTACGAGTACATGGGGCTTGAGTTATTTGACGAGACGACGACCTCTATGGAAGTCTATTACTACAACGAGAGCGGGGACGCCGTCAAGTTCGACCCCAGCACGGCCAAGGCAGGCACAGGTGAGACTAAGACAGTGGAGAGCGGAGATGCCTATGACTGGGAAGCCAACCCCTACAGCAGGGCAGACGCTACAGTTGAGGACTTTAAGGCATGGGTTGATGGCCTGAGCGGGCTGAAGACCATCACAGAGGATCAGGCAGGCACAGCTGCTGCGCGGATTGCCGCGAATGAGACGACCCCAACGAAGAAGGGCGT
>JAFUXM010000202.1 GCA_017470785.1 Synergistaceae bacterium | reverse complement strand
ATTTTCTTAAACGAACGCCTTACAGGATGCTTTTTTAAGTTTCCTTCCTTCTTTAACTGATTTTCCCACGTATATATTGTTGTTGCTGACACTCTAAAGACTTTCTTAGTCTGTGCCAACGTGTGCCCTTCATGCCAATATGCTAAAGTCCTTTTTCTGTATTTTTCATCGTATGCCATAATTTTATATTATACATTTTTTAAGTTTTTTAGCTATTATTCCCCTTCGGCCAGCCCGTCAAGATAATCAGCCCACCACTGCATGATCTTCACGCGGTCGCTTAAATACTTCGCCCTGTTGTACGCAGCCCTGACCTGATTTTTATCCAAGTGCGACAGCTGCCTCTCAATCACATCTGCATTAAAACCGTGCTCATTTGCGATAGGCGAGAACATTGCCTTGAAGCCGTGAGGCGTTATAACTTCCTTGCTGAAGCCTAAGGGCCGCAGCGCAATGCGCACAGTCCCGTCGGACATAGGCAGCTTGTTACTTCGTATTGACGGGAAAATATATTTGCTGCTGCCCGTGCAGCCATATAATTCATTCAGAATTTCAAGAGCTTGACGTGACAGCGGCACAATATGCTCGCGCCGTGCCTTCATTCTTTCAGCCGGTATGCGCCAGATTTTTTTATCAAAATCAACTTCAGTCCACTCAGCCATTCTAATTTCGCCCGGCCGACAAAACGTGTAGATGCTAAACAGCATGGCCGCCCGCGTTATTATATACGGGTAAAGCCTCATGCTCCGCATCAGCAAGCCTATTTGTTCCGGCTCAAATATCGCGGCCATATGCTTATGCTTAATAGTCTTCAATGCGCCCTTGAGCGATACAGTCGGGTCAATATCACAATATCCTGCGGCTATAGCAAATCTAAAAATCTGCCCGATGATATTCTTGACGCGTGTTGCGGTCTCCAAAAAACCGCGCTTTTCAATTTCCCTGCATATATGCAAAATTTCCGGCGTTTTAATATCTTTAACCGGCCGATGCCCGAGCTTCGGCATAATATAATTCTTCAGCTTTAAATTAATTCCCTTTAAATAAGCTTTAGATTTATCACTCATCCTAACGCTCAGCCACTCGCTTGCGATCTCGCCGAACTGCTCACCGCTCACCATCTTAGCGCTTATTAAATGTTCGCCCTTGCCGCGCCGCTGCTGCAGCTCATCGCGTTTAATCCGCGCATCTTTCAGTGAGACCTCTGGATAAGTCCCCAGCGAGAACTGACGCTCCTTTTTATTCTCAAAAAATCTGAATATAAAATACTTCCGGCCGTTCGGGTCAACTCTCAAATACAGTCCGCGCTCATCCCTGATTAAATACTTCTTTGCACGCGGCTTTAAATTTTTAATTTTAAGCTCCGTCAACATAGTTCACCGCTCCTTTTGTTATGCATTTCGTGGAAGTATAAAAAGCATTTTTAGACTTTCTACAAATAATTCACGGTTTTTAATTTGATTTAATTAAATTTCCTCGGTCTTTAACAGAAAAAGAAAAGCGGTTATAATGCAGTGTTTTCAGAGTTCCTTTTGTTAATTTGGAATTTATTAAATAAAAAAATGGAGGCGGCACCCAGACTCGAACTGGGGATAAAGGATATGCAGTCCTCTGCCTTACCTCTTGGCTATGCCGCCCCGCCTTCACAAAACTTTTAATATTTTAACTTTAATAATTTATCCCGTCAAGCGTTTTATTTAATAAATTTAAAATTAAATTAAAATTAAAAACCGGAGCTTGATTTTATATCAAAGCTCCGGTGAATATTATTAAAATTATTAATTAAATAAATTTACACGTCGGTCTTCTGGCCGTAATTAACGCCCTTGTACTTCTTCTGGAACTTCTCAAGGCGGCCGGCCTCAGTCAATACACGGCCTCTCTTGCCGGTGTAGAACGGATGGCACTGCGAGCATACGCCCACGCGTATCTCTTTTAACGTCGAGCGCGTCGTGAAAGTGCTGCCGCACGCGCACGTAACTTTGCACTCCTGATACTCAGGATGAATATCTTTCTTCATGTCGTTATTAAAACTCCTGTTATAAATATAAAATTTTTAAAATTAATGACGTAAGCCGAGGCGCTCGATCAGCGAACGGTAACGGTTAAAGTCCTTGTCCTGCAAATAGCGCAGCAGCCTGCGGCGTGTTCCGACCATCTTTAAAAGGCCGCGTCTCGAGTGAAAATCTTTTTTATGAATTTTCAAATGCTCGGTGAGCTCGCGTATTCTCTCGGTGAGCACGGCGACCTGAACCTCCGGCGATCCTGTGTCGCCCTCATGCGTGCGGTACTCGGCCATGATGGCCTGCTTCTTGTCCTTCTGGATCATTTTCTTAAATCTTCCTCCTGATTTTATTATTTTTATTATCTGCCCTTGACTAAGAGATCCGCCTGATCCAAAGGCGAGACTCCGAGTGCATGGCCTTATTAATAAATTTTATATTAATAAATTTAAATTAGCAAGCTATTAATTAATTTAAAAATATTTCTTTAATGCTTATATTAACTTTCTTGACGTTCATGCCCGTAAAATAGCTCAAGCCCATTTTAATCCGCCGTTGCAGCAATTTTGCAATTTCAAGCGCACTCTTAGCGCCTAATTTAAAATCTACTGTTATATTAACGTCCATGTAATCATCAAGTTCATGCTCGATCTCAAGCTCATGAATATTTTGAACATGCTCGCTCGTCTCGATTAAGTGCCTGCACATTGCTAAAATTGCATCAGGCTCGATTAAGACTTTGCCGTCAAAGCTAAATAACGGCTTCACGATAGTATTTTTATTTTCGTCTTTATCGCGGCTCTTAAATAATCCGCGTATCTGGCTGACTAACTTGCCGGCAAAATTGCGCTGTATCTGCGCCCTTGCTACCGGCACAACATGCTGCTTCTTCTCACGCCGCTCTTTCAACGCCGCGTTAATCTCATCCTGCGACGCGACGTCAGCGATATTTATAATTTTAACCGGCTTATTTAATCCAAGCTTTAAGATAATTTTATCTATCATCGCCTCAGACGTCGCAAGTATCATTAACTTACACGGCGCCCGCATCTCAAGATATTTAATCACTTCTTCTCGATGCTGGTCATACTCAAATATCGCCCGTCTAATCGCCCTGACCATATTAATTTCGCTCTTCGCGCTCTTGCCTGCCATGATGCGCCCGCGCGAAATCACAAGCCCATCGTCTATAATTAAATCAATATTATATTCACGCGCAACGTTAGTAGCCCGCTGGCTCTTGCCCGTGCCGGCCGGCCCTACGAACGCATAGACTTCTATTAAATTTAATTTATTTAAATCAGCCATTTAATTAAAAATTTTTTAATCTAATAGCTCGACGCGTGCGCCCAGAGATTTTAATTTCGCATCTATAGCTTCATAGCCGCGCCATACGTGAACCATATCGCTTACTTGAGTAATGCCCTTAGCTGCAAGTCCGGCCATGATTAATGCAGCACCGGCTCTTAAGTCCGTTGCTTTAACATCAGCGCCGTGCAATTCTTCAACGCCGTTAATTATAGCTGTATCGCCCTTAATTTTTATATCAGCGCCCATTTTATTTAACTCGTCAGTATATAAAAATCTTGCCTGAAACACGCTTTCTTCGATTAAGCTAACGCCCTTTGCAAGCGATAAAGCTGCGGCCATCTGAGGCTGCGCATCGGTCGGGAAGCCCGGGAACGGCATCGTCCTGAACGATACCGCATGAAGCCGCTTATTATTATTAAATAAAGTAATAGAATCTTTGCTGACTGAGAAATTAGCGCCGGCCTCTTCAAGCTTGGCCAGTATAGAATCTATATGATCCGGAATAATATTATTTACTGTGATATGGCCGCCGGTCATTATTCCAGCTAATATATACGTACAGGCTTCTATTCTGTCCGGAATAACGCTGTCGCAGCCTGAGCTTACTTCATCTATGCCCTTAATTCTAACGCAGCCCGTACCCTCGAGATCAATGGGCACGCCCATGCTGCCCAGTACACTAGCTAAGTTATCTATCTCCGGCTCACGCGCTATGTTCTCAATAATAGTCTCGCCGTGAGCAAGAGCTGCTGCCATCATTAAATTCTCAGTCGCGCCGACCGACGGGAAATCTAAATAAATTCGCCGGCCGCGCAATTTATCAGCTTTAGCATAGACAACGCCGCTTCGTATTTCTATCTTTGCGCCCATCTGCACTAAGCCTTTTAAATGCAGATCTATTGGCCTGCTGCCTATCGAGCAGCCGCCCGGCAGCGGCATTACGGCCTTACCGCACCGCGCTAATAAAGGCCCAAGCACAAGCGACGACGCCCGCATCTTGCGCACTAAGCTCTCAGGCGCTTCATATTTAATATCTTCAGGCACTTCAAGCGCAATTTTATTTGCAGCTAAATCTTTTATATTCACGCCCAAAGATTTTAATAATTCCCGCATCGTGTTAATGTCATATAAATCCGGCACATTGTCGAGCGTCAGCGTGCCGCCCTTTAATAATAAGCACGCAGCCATGACGGGCAGCGCAGCGTTCTTCGCACCTTGAGCTTTTATACTACCGTTCAGCGGCACGCCGCCGTCAATCCGCATGATATTCTTTAATTCAGCCATTAATTTAATAATGCCCCTTAAAATAATTTAATATAACATCGCGTATTTTTAAGCTCGCTGTGCCGTCACCGAACGGCAGCTTGCGAGATGCAAAATATTCCTGATATTCTTTATTATTTAAAATTTTTAAAGCCTGCTCTGAAATTTTATTTTTGTCAGTGCCGACTAATACGCCTGTGCCTAGCGTGACGGCCTGCGGCCTTTCTGACAGCGTGCGCATAATTAATACCGGCTTGCGCAAGGCCGACGCCTCTTCCTGAATGCCGCCGCTGTCGCTGAGTATCAATGCGCTCCTGCTCATGGCTGCTACAAAATCAGGATAGTCTAACGGCTCAGTAAATATAACTTGCTTAAAATCTTTAAGCAAATTAAAAATCACTTCGCGTACGGCAGGATTTTTATGCAGCGGGATTAAAATTTGCACATCCGGCCTTGATTTAATAATATCTTTCACGGCTTCGCAAATATTTATCAGCCCATCGCCCCATGACTCGCGCCGGTGCGCAGTCATTAAGATTAACGGCCGCCCGGGCTCTAAGTCTATATTTAATTTATAATTATTTAATTTATTATTTAAAGTCCAGAATAAAGCATCGATTACGGTATTGCCTGTAATAAAAATTTTTGACGGATCAGCATTTTCACTTTTTAAATTTTCGGCGTCAAGTTCAGTCGGCGCGAAATAAAGCGAAGCTATTCTATCGACTAATACTCTATTCATCTCTTCGGGGAACGGCAGATAAATATTCTTGCTGCGCAGGCCGGCCTCGACATGGCCTACCGGAATCTTACGGTAGAAAGCTGCAAGCGCTGCTGCGAAAGCCGTTGACGTGTCGCCGTGAACTAATATAATATCCTGATTATTTTTATCAAGATATTCGCCCGTGCCGGTCAACACAGCCGAAGTGATATAGTCAAGGCTCTGACGCTCGCGCATTATATTTAAATCATAATCAGGCTTGATATTAAAAAATGCCAGCGCTTGCATTAACATGTCAGTATGCTGGCCGGTAGTTAATACGCTGACTTGAAAATTATCATCGCTCTTTAATAAATTAATTAAGGGCGACATTTTAATTGCTTCGGGCCTTGTGCCTATCACGCACAGTAATTTAATTAAATTCATAATTTAAAAATTTATTTAAGCTGCGAGTAAACTTGAATGCCGGCGGCCAGCGATAAAGACTGCAAAATTAATAACACGCTAACTGACCATAACGGCGAGCCGGTTAAATACATCAAGATATGATGCAAGTGGCCTTTGTCAGGATAGAACGGCGACTTGCCCATTATAATTCTGCGGCTGAACGCGAGCATAGTATCTACAACAGGGACGCCGCCGAATAATATAAATAATAAAATTAATTCATGCAGATCCATTTTGTTAGTCATGTTTGGCAAAGCCGTGGCCGTGAAGTGTGACGCAAATAAATATCCCAGTAAAGTGCTGCCGCCGTCGCCTAAGAAAGTCTGGGCACTGGGAAAATTCCAGCATAATACGCCCAAGGCCATTGCGCCCATGCAGACGCTGATTAAACTTGAGCCGGAGGCTGCGCCGCGAATAAAGCACAGCGCTCCGGCTGAGGCCATGAACATTGAGATACACAGCCCGTTTACGCCGTCGATTAAGTTATAAGCACTCGTCACGCCCGCTACCCAAATTATCGATACTATAGTTATTATAATAGGAAGATTTAACGGCAGGACTACGAGCGATGCAGATATAAAATGCAGCGCAAGCCTCGGGAAAGGCGACAGCGAACACATGTCGTCAACGTAGCCGCATAAAAAAATTATAGTCGCGCCCGTAGCTGAATATTTTAAGAACGAGTAGCGCGAGCCTAAATAAGCAGCTAATAATAAATAGCCGGTCCAAAGGCAAAGCCCTCCGCCCCGGGGCATCTGCGACTTGTGTATCTTACGCGCGTCGGGAATATCAAGTATTCCATACCATTGGGCAAGCCTTATTGATATAGGCGTTGTAAGGCCGCCCCAAAAAAATCCGGCCAGCCCCAGAACGAAGAGCCTAACGTCTATCATGATTTAAATTTAATATTTAAATAATTAAATAAATTAATTAAATTATTTCGTGCCGAAAATTCTATCGCCGGCGTCGCCTAAGCCAGGCACTATATAGCCGTGATCGTTTAAGTGCGAGTCAAGCGACGCGATAAATATATCGACTTCAGGATGATCTTGATGCACGCGCTTGATGCCTTCAGGCGCAGCGATTAAGCACATGAGCGAAATTTTTTGCGCCCCGCGCTTCTTAATTAAAGTTATAGCTGCCGAGGCCGAGCCGCCGGTCGCCAGCATTGGATCTAATACAAATATCTCACGCTCTTGAATGTCAGCCGGCAGCTTGCAGTAATATTCAACAGGATTTAAAGTCTCAGGGTCTCTATACAGCCCTATATGACCTACTTTAGCATTAGGAATGACGTTTAAAATTCCGTCGACCATGCCCAAGCCTGCCCTTAAGACCGGCACTAACGCGAGCTTCTTGCCCTCGATAGTTTTTGCCATAGTCTTAGCCAGCGGCGTCTCGACTTCGACTTCAGTTAAAGGCAGCTTGCGCGTCGCCTCATAGACCATAAGTCCTGCTATTTCTTGCAGTAATTCTCTAAATGCTTTGACGCTCGTGTTCTTATCGCGAATAATGCCGACTTTGTGCTGCACCAACGGATGATTAAATATAACTACGCGGCCTGATGCTTCTGCGTCGGAGTTAATCGGCGTGTCAATATACAGCGTCGACTTGTCGGCCATAGCGATTTTATTTATGCGTCTTAAATGCCGTGAGCCGCCTTCTTTAATTCCTTCAAATTCTGTGTCGAGCCATGCGCTTAAAATCTCCGGCACTTTCTCCGGGCCAATCACGCGGCCGCCCATCGTTAAGATATTAATATTTAAATGAGCCTTTGCGCTCTTAGCGCTTTCTGTATCGTTGCAGACGGCGGCGCGTATGCCCTGAATTTTATTTGCTGCTACCGCAACGCCTATGCCCGAGCCGCAAAGTACGACGCCTAAATCAGCCTTAACGCTGCCCTCACCGGCGACTGCCCGCGCTGCCTTAAACGCCGCATCAGGATAATCATCTTCACTGTTATTAATATTATTATCGCAGTCTAAAATTTCGAATTTTCTTGACTTAAAGAAATCAACAACGGCGGACTTCAAGCTTACGCCGGCATGGTCGCAGGCGACAGCTGCTACTAAGTTTTTAATCATGACATCAGCCCCCAAATTTAAAATTATTAAATAAGATAACACAAATTTTATTTTTTTTAGATAAGCGTTAGAACTGATTTTTAAGAAAATATTTTTAAATATGTTAAAATTTAGAAAAATTATTAATTAATGAAAGAGGGATTTTAATTGTTCAAGAAATTGAGAACGCAGATGAAAGTGATTATGATCATAGTAGTCGTTGCGTTTTTACTCTCGACGCTTTTAATGTATGAGGGACGCAGCCGCCGCACGCCGCGCGTGAATGCTGACGGCACTATGTCCGATTATGAAGTTGCGCAGGTAAATGGCCGCGCAGTGATGCGGTCGGAGCTTGAAAATCGGTTGAGGCAGCATGTCTATAACTCGCAGCAGCGTGATATAACATCGCGTGACATGCCCGGGCTGTATCAGACAGTGCTTGATCAGTATGTACTTGAGGCGCAGATGGCGCGTGAGGTTGAAGCGCGGGGCATACGTGTTTCAGATGCTGAAGCTGACGCGGCAATGAAGGCGCAGGCCGACAGATATTTTGTCACGCGTGAGGACTTCTACCAGTACTTAGCACAGCGCGGCATCAAGCAGGATGATTATAAAAAGACATTGGCAAGGCAGATGGCCGGCGACGCGCTTATCCGCAGCGTAGTAGGCGATGTCGTGATAAGCGATGACGCAGCCGCAGATTTTTACGACACGATGAAGGGCTTGTTATTTTATAAGCCGGCAGGCTTCATGGTCTATCTTGCTAATTTAGAGAGCAGCGCTGATGCTCAGGAACTTAGAGATGAGTTAGTGAGCGGCAAGACTTGGACAGAAGCCATATCAAGCGATAAGTTCGCGCAGGTCGGAGCAGACAATTTAACCCGCGAGCCGATATTTATCTCCGGCGCGTCGTTTAACTCGGTTGCATTGCTGCCTATGTCGAGCCTTGACATAGGTGAAGTCAGCCCGATATTCTCACTCACGAGCGGCGACTACACGGTCGGCGTTAAGACCGAGAAGGTCGATGAGTCTTACAGACCGTATGACGAAGTGAGCGGCGATATTAAGATGCTGCTGCAGCAGCAGGAAGAGCGCATGAGGCTGAATAACTTCCAGCAGTCGTTGATGAGCAGTGCGCAGGTTGAGATATTTGATAAGTCGCTGTTCCCGCAGGAGACGAGCGGCGATGTGCAGCCCGAGCCGGAGCCTGAAATAAAAGCCGAACCGGAAGTAAAAGCCGAGCCGGAAGTAAAAGCCGAAGAGCTTGAAGTTAAAGTCGCAGAGCCTGAAGTAAAAGCCGAGCAGGAAGTAAAAGCTGCTGAACCGGAAGTTAAAGCCGAGCCGGAAGTGAAAGCTGCCGAGGCGGAAGTTAAAGCTACTGAGCCGGAAGTGAAAGCTGACGAGGCAGAAGTAAAAGCTGCCGAGCCTGAAGCTAAAACCGATGAGCCGGAAGCTAAAACCGCTGAGCCGGAAGTCAAAGCTGACGAGCCTGAAGCTAAAACCGAGCCTGAAGTCAAAGCTGCTGAGCCGGAAGTCAAAGCTGACGAGCCGGAAGTGAAAGTTGAGCCGGAAGTAAAGGCCGAGCCGGAAGTCAAAGCTGAACCTGAAGTAAAAGCCGAACCTGAAGTAAAAGCCGAGCCGGAAGTCAAAGCCGAGCCGGAAGTCAAAGCTGCTGAGCCGGAAGTCAAAGCTGCTGAGCCGGAAGCTAAAACTGAGGCAGAAGTTAAAGCAGAGCAAGAGGCAAAGTAAATTAAAATTTAAATTTTAATGCGTATAATCAACGGGCTGATATACCGGCCTGATTGCGAATTTAAATCGGGGACGCTTGAGATCAACGGCGACGTTATTTCCGGCGTCTCCGATTTTGTTTATAATTTTGATGATGATGAAGTCATCGATGCTCAAGGGATGTTTATAATTCCCGGGCTGACTGACATTCACTTTCACGGCTGCATGGGCTTTGATTTATGCGACGGCGATGTGAACGCACTTAAAACTATTGCAAGTTATCAAGCTCGGAACGGCGTAACGTCTATCTGTCCTGCGACGATGACGCTTGCGCCTGATAGAATTATAAAAATTTTGAAGTGTGCGCGAGAATTTAGAAAGTTAAATTTAAATGGCTGTGCTGAACTTGTTGGGATAAATCTTGAAGGGCCGTTTATATCGCCGGCCAAGTGCGGCGCTCAAGACCCTAAGTTTGCGATTAAGCCTGATATAGATTTATTTGCTGAATTTTATGAAGCGTCAGGCAAATTAATAAAGATTTGCTGCATAGCGCCTGAGCTTGACGGCGCAATAGATTTTATAAAACATCTGCGAAAAAATTTTAATAATGTAAGAGTTTCGTTAGCGCATACCTGCGCGGACTATGACACTGCATTAAAAGCATTTAAAGCAGGATTAAATCACATCACGCATTTATATAACGCCATGAACCCCATAACTCACCGGTCGCCCGGGCCGATCTTGGCCGCAGCGGACTTCAACGATTTAAATCAAGCCGTAATGGCCGAACTTATCTGCGACGGAGTGCACGTCCATGCTGCCGCAATTAGAAACGCGTTTAGATTATTTAATGATAATATTATTATGATCAGCGACAGCTTACGCGCAACGGGAATGCCTGACGGCGAGTACGAACTCGGCGGCCAAATTTTCATTAAGCAAGGCCATAAAGCATGTCTTAAAAAATCGCCTGAGACTTTAGCCGGCAGCGTGAGCAATTTAATGGACTGCGTGAGATTTGCAGTTAAGAATAATATAATTAAATTAGAGCAGGCTGTGAAGTGCGCAGCCGTCAATTCGGCCAAGGCGATAAATATTTATGACAAGTTCGGCAGCATTGAACCCGGCAAGACTGCAAATTTAGTTGTGCTTAATAAAAAGCTTGAAATCGCAAAAGTTTTTGTTCGCGGCAAAATTTTATGATCTATTTGTAATTCTGTCAGTGACAATAGCTATAGCTGCGCATATTATTAATACTGCGCATGAGAGCAAGAGGCTGTGAAGTGCGCAGCCTGTTATAATGCTTAGCAGCCAAGCTATGAACATGTGATATATATAAATTGTCATTGTATGAGAGCCAAGCCAAGCAAGCTCACTGATCCGCGCACCGGCTGACTCGGCCAGTTTGCATATCTCTCCAAGTCCCCATATTACTAAAATCGATGAGATAAGATACAACAGCATACTTACGGCTTCGTTATGCGAGGCAGCGAAAAAGCCTCTGAATACGTTTACGCTTGGTTCAATCTGCATAGAAATTATTATGCCGCAGCTCAAAGCAGCTATAGCAGCAAGCCATTCTGTTTTGACTGATAAATTTTTTATTTCAAATAAGCCATTGCATCCTGCGAATGCGCCTAATAATAAAAATGCAGCCCAGAAAGGCACTAACTGAAAATTATACGGTAAACTCACTCCACAGCTGCGCATAATGCCTGTCACTGCAAATAATATTATAATTGCAGTAAACGTCTTAGTCTTTGAGTGCAGCGTTTTATCAGCAATCGGGAAGAAAAGCAGGCTTGCAAAAAATAATGCAGGCAAGAACCAGAAATCAGCTAAGAAAATATAGCGCTTGCCGAGCGAATAATATTCCCAGTAAAACCAAGCTTGTATTGTGCGGTTCCATATGCAGCCGCCGAAGAAATTGCGCAGACAGCATAAAGTCTCAATAAACGGCGCAGTTTTAGTTACAACAAGATAGACCGTGCCGATCAGCCAGAATATTAAAGAATATTTAAAAAACGGAATTATTAACGCCGCAGCCCTAAGCTTTACGTTCTCGATCAAGCTGCGCTTACCGGACCTGTAAAAATATCCTGAAAAGAAGAAAAATATTGCCAGCACACTCGGCGCCATATGCGTGCATATCGTGCTAATAATCCCAGGGGCTGCAAGATGATAGAACACGATAATTAATATCGCGATGCTTTTAGCCATATCTGCATAGTTTAAACGTTTGTTTTCAGTCATTTTATTTTATATATTTTTAAGATTTTTAATAAGCGAGTAGGCCATGTACGCCTCTTCGTTGCCAAGCTCAGTTAAAATATTATTCAAAAATTTACGGCTAAAAGAATTATCAGCAAATTCACTTAAAATTTCTTCGTCAACTATAGGCGCAAGACCTCTATAATCTATCTCATGATCTATAAATCTTTCAAGTTCTAAATCTATAATATTTAATCTATTATCAAAGTCTACTCTATTTATGAATCCGGTTAAATTTAATTCTATTACGCAGTTGTCTTTAAAGCCTGCGATCTTATCAGCAAGTTTATTATCTAAGCTCTCACCGTTAAAATTTATATCAAGCTTCTTAAAGCTCACCGGCCCGCTCAAAAATTTTTTAGCTCTAATAGTCTTATTATTATTAAGCTTATTAAGCTCAAGTATAAAGCACTGGCCTTCTGAATTTTCATTAATGTCATTCTGCATGTGCGACCCCGCGTTGAAAATTTTATTATTAATCACTTCAAACTCTTGGCTTAAGCTTCTTGGATAAGGCACATGCGTGTGGCCTATCAGCCATAGATCAACATTAATATTATTCAGCTCTTCTTTGCTCATCATAAAATATTTTTGCTCGGCGTCAGGCGCAACGCCCTGTATAGCGCCGTGAGCCATGCCTATCTTATAAATATTTTCATCTACATTATTACTATTAAAATAATCTTTAATCCAGCCTAAATTATTCTGGCCGCTCGGCGAATGCTCACTCATGCAGCAGGCCGGAAAAATCATCACGCGCTCATCATTAATATTAAACTCATAAATTTTAAACTCGTCCAATATTTTTAAATTAATTTTCCCGCTTGCCTTGTCCTCAAGCCTGCGCCATAAATCTATATTCTCGCCGCAATAATCATGATTGCCCGGGATAATTAAGACTTTGCCGTGAAACGATCTTAAATTCTCTATCAAGCTCTCTATCTCATGGTCAGACACGCCGTAATTATTCTCGAACAGGTCGCCGGTTACTGCAAATATATTGCATTGCTCCTCAGCTGCTTTGTCCGCCATAATTTTAAACGCGTCCAACCGCAGCGCCGCAAGCTCATCAGCTTTATTATATTTAAATCCGCGCCCTATATGATTATCGCCGGTCAAAAATATCTTTATCATCTTTAATTTTTAATTAGCTCCAAAATTTTATATTAAAATTAAATCCGCGCCGCAAGCTCATCTGCTTTATTATACTTAAATCCACGCCCAATGTGATTATCACCGGTTAAAAATATCTTTATCATCTTTAATTATTTAATTAGCCCTTTATATTAAATTAGCTTCGCAAGCTTCAGCAAAAATCCGTCCTGAAATTTTATAGCGTGAACCGGACACATCTCATGGCAGCAATAGCACCTTATGCACTTTTTATAATTAAATTTTAATTTTTTATTATCATGCTTCAGCGCACCGGCGGCGCATACTGCCTCGCAGCGGCCGCAGCCTATGCACAGCTCCGGCACATGCACCGGCCTCGACGTCATAGCGCGTGACACAAACGGCAAATTAGGCAGCAGCCTTAAGCTCCTATCCGCCGGAATTTTTAAGTTCTTAAATCTAAAATCTTTATCAAAATCTCCGCTTAATTCGCAATTATTCAAATCGCACTCGCTTAAATTTTTAGCCTTAGCAGCCCGCCATAACGCAAAGTCCTCAAGCTCAACGCCCATGAATTTGCATAACCAAAAGTCCAAAGCTAAAGCCTCTTCAGCCGCGCCGATTAAATTATAATCATACGGCGTGCCGCTCGTCGGGCCGTCGCCTTCCATGCCTATCACACCATCTATAATAGTTAAATTAGGCGCAATAGTTTTATATAAATCTATTAACAGCGCTGCGAATTTATCCCGATTAAGTCCAACGTTATAATGCCACGATGCCTTAGCTCTGCCTACTACGCAGCCAAAAATATTTTTCACGCCTAAGCTTAACTTCATTTGGCCGTGCGTCTTGAGCTTCGCTAAATTTATTATCACGTCAGCATTTGCAGCTAATTTCGCAGCCTCTAAATTTCTAAAGCTATAATTATAATTTTCACTCAAATTTAATTTCACCGGCTCTTTAAGCTCGGCGCATTCAATATTTAATTCTCTCGCTGCCTGAGCTATGCCGCAAGCCTCAGCTATATTATTAAAATTGCCGATACCCGGGCTGTCAGCTATCACAGGCACGCCGCCGCATTCCATCACCAACTTCGCAACAGCCTTAACTACCGCCGGATCTGTATTAACGCGTTTTTTAACATCATGGCCGGCGACTAAATTTACTTTCAGCAAGACTTTATTATCAGGCTTGACAAATTTCGCCATGCCGCCTAAACAATCAACGGCACGCCTTACAGCTAAATCTATCTCGGCCTGATCATAATTCTCTTGCTTAACTAAAATTACTTTATGGCTCATGTCTCATTGCGTCAAATTTCTTATTTCTAAAATATAAACACGCTTCTGCGAAGACCATCAAGAAATTTATCGAGTACGGGATTAATAAAAAGCCCGTTATCCCATCTACAATTAACACTTTTAAAATGCCAGCAACATAACCAACTAAAACTATAATTAAAAAGCCTATGCTCTTGCCCTTAGCCGTGCGCGATTTCCAAGATTTTATTAACGAGAACGGCCACGCCGCCCCGAAACATACTAACATCACAGTCTCTAAAAATTTTACCCAGTTCATTAAATGCTCACTGCCTTTTTATATTTTTAATTTTAATTTTAATTTAAGTTAAAGCCGAGTAACGGCCTGCCATGCTCTGATTAATTAATTTCTCGCCCGATAAATTTATCAGACACAGCTGCAGCGCTGCAAAGTCAAGGCCGCTTTGCCTTAATATCTCGTCAAACGTCATGTTATTGCCCTTCTCTATCACAGCTAACACTTTTTGCTCGTCGGGCGATAACTTAGCTAAATTATTATTATTAATATTATTTGCTCGCGGCTTTTAATATTTAAATTTAATTTAAGTCAACGCCGAGTAACGGCCTGCCATGCTTTGATTAATTAATTTCTCACCCGATAAATTTATTAGACACAGCTGCAGCGCTGCAAAGTCAAGGCCGCTTTGCCTTAATATCTCGTCAAACGTCATGTTATTGCCTTTTTCTATTACTGCTAAGACCTTTTGCTCGTCGGGCGATAACTTAGCTAAATTATT
>JAFUXM010000018.1 GCA_017470785.1 Synergistaceae bacterium | reverse complement strand
TAATCTTCTTTCAAGATCTCATAGATTAAGTCAAAAACTCTCTTAGCGGGCAATAATGCGCCGTCGTACTCGATGCTGCAAATAAAGTCATCAGGCGGCAGCTGTCTATCCAAGACGGTCAAAGTCCCGTCAGGATGCTTGAAGTAATTTACGCCGTGAAGATTGTAATTACTGTTCCGCGCCCATAAATCGACGTATTCGACATTTCTAATCCAAGCCTCGGGGCAGTCCGACATCTGCATTACTATATCAGGCAGGTCAAATAAATCACCCTGTACCTTATATAAATTACGCGGCGGCACTTCGCTTATATCAAGACCGATTAAAGACGGCGCTGTGCAAAAGTCAAGCTTCTTACTTACTCCGACGCAGTCTATGATTAAAACGTGGTCTTTGCCGGGATATAATCTCGTGCCTCTGCCTATCGCTTGCTGATACAGACTTGCATTCTTAGTCGGCCTCGCCATGATAATAGTGTTGATATTCGGAATATCAGTACCCTCTGTGAACACCATGCAATTAGTCAAACACGGTATTTTTCCGCTTTGAAAATCCTGCACTGTCTGCATCCGGTCTTCGCCGCCTCTCACAGCAACCGCATCGGGTATTAACGCAGCTAAATTTTCCGCATGACTTACGGATGCGCAGAATATCAAGCACGGCGGCTTAGCATATAATTTATACGCCTCGGCTACTGCTTTATTTGCCTTTTCTATATTCACAGCTTCATCTAATTCATTCGCTGCATAGTCACCAAGCCGCATAGCCACGCGGCTTATATCATAGCCAATATCAACCCGCAGACATTTTATATTGCTCAAATAGCCATTTTTTATACCCCATTTTAAGTCGCGTTGGAATATAATATCCTGATAAATCTCTTGAAGTCCGATACCGTCGTTGCGATTAGGCGTTGCAGTAAATCCTAAATGCAAGCGCGGCGTGAAATAATCATAGATTTTGCGATAGGTCGGTGCGGCTGCGTGATGACAGTTATGGACAAGATAGCCGTTCGCAAAATAATTATTCAATCCTTCAACTTCGAGATTGTAGACATACTTATCTTGATTATCTATTAATTCTAAAGCTTTTACTTCTGCCACACATGGCTCCGGCTCCCATTCATATAACTCATCGCTTCCGTCATCGATAAAATAAAACAATGAGTCGCCAAGCCTCAACTCTCCTGCTTCTTTATATTCATCGCGCAGAGGAGTATATATTGGATGATTAAGTGTGCAGCAAAGCTCATGGTTTATTCTTATAAGTGTCTTAGGCGCAAAACGCTCAAAGACGCGTAATACCTTTCGCTTTTCATTTGCTAAATTATCGAAATTATAAGCTGTAACATAATCTCCGACCTTTATTTCTTCAATCGGCCTGCCATCTACTAAAGTACCAGCCGGAAAGCATTCATCTGTAATTAATATATCAAAATCATCGGGCTTGAATTTATCCAGCCGTCTTACAAGTGACTGCACTGACGCGCTTACGACTTCCTCGCCGTGGCTTGTCTCGCCTGCTTGCTCAACGCCGAATGAGCAATCAAAATATTTCGCAGGCTGATGCACTAATTCATCGCGATGCGAGAGTATGAGCATACGGCCTCTGCGGGGAATTTGCGAGAAAGTTACAGTCTTGCCTAATCCAA
Source organism: Synergistaceae bacterium (assembly GCA_017470785.1). Lineage (GTDB taxonomy): Bacteria > Synergistota > Synergistia > Synergistales > Aminobacteriaceae > JAFUXM01. The sequence goes on along the minus strand of JAFUXM010000018.1, from coordinate 1,092 downwards.
CTGCCATTTGTATCAAGTAAGCGCCCGCGTCCGGTATGGACGCGAGTGCTTCTTGCTGATACGGCCTTAATTGAATATTAGAACGGGACATCGCTCGGGTTATTGTCATCAAAGCTCATCATATCGGCGTTAATAGTTCCGACCGGCTTTTCCTGCCACATCGGCAAACTGTCTTGTTTATCCCGCTTGATAAAGAACGATACCTTAGCCTGCATTTTGTCGTTATACAGCTCTTGTTTTATCTCAGCAGCGCCTACCTTGCCTTCCCAGTGCGACAGATTAAAATCGCCTTTCATAATAGCGAAGCTGTCGAATATATCACCGAGGTTCTTGTTCGTGCGCTCTTTATTGTCGGGGTCGAGTACCACATAATGCCATACGCTGCCTGCTTGTCCGCTGATTTTCAGCTGTAACTTAATCATCTGCTTGCCGCTTGTCTTAGATGTTGTCTCTTCCGCCTTTTCAATACGCACGCGGTATTGTCCAGGCTCAATCGGCTTAAAGCCGCCGTTTAAATAATCCTGCTCGTCGTAATTCCACTTTATTGACATAATAAATCTACCTCCTAAAATAAATTTAACTGTGATGTATCCTGCTTAGGCTCTGTTTCAAATTTCTTCTGAGCCTCTAATTCTCTTAATTTCTCACGCAGCATGTATTCTGTCTCGCTGCCGGTCTCAGCCCATGCAATACGCCGTTTTACTTCTTTTATTTCATCATCTAAACGCTGCATGGCGACCACCCGCACTGCGTGCATTTCTTGCACCCGCTTTCGTATATCACGGCCTTTGCCCCGCACTCTGGACATTCCTCACCGGCAATTAAGACCTGCGTATCACGCGACCCGTCGCGATAGACAGTTATACCCTTGCAGTTCTTTATCCATGCGTATAAATACGCTCGTTCAACATCGCTCTTAGTTGCGCTGTTAGGCAAGTTAATTGTCTTACTGACAGCTAAATCAACGTATTTTTGAAATGCTGCCTGCATATCGATATGCTCAAGATAATTAATCTCATGAGCTGTAACAAACACGCCGTTATCAAGCCGTTCATCTTTATTTCTCAAAGCCTCTTCATAGTCCGCGTTGAC
>JAFUXM010000201.1 GCA_017470785.1 Synergistaceae bacterium | reverse complement strand
TTCAGGCAGTATCAACGGCACGGCCTGACGCTGCATGTTAGATCCCATTAACGCTCTGTTAGCGTCGTCATGCTCCAAGAACGGTATCAAAGCAGTCGACGACGATACTATCTGCTTTGGCGATACGTCCATATAATTTACTTGCTCAACCGGTATAGTATCAATATCATCGCCGTGCCTTGTCGGGCAGTATTCACCGGCCAAGCTCACGCCGTCGGACTTAATCGGCGTGTTCGCCATAGCGACATGATATTTATCTTCCTCGTCAGCTGACAAAAATTCTATCTTGTCAGTCAATTTGCCGTCTATAACCCTGCGGCGCGGCGTGATTAAAAATCCATATTCATTAAGCCTCGCGTAAGTCGTAAGAGACGAGACTAATCCTATATTCGGGCCTTCAGGCGTTTCAATCGGGCAGACGCGGCCATAGTGCGTATAATGCACGTCGCGGGCTTCAAAGCCTGCACGGTCACGTGTCAAGCCGCCGGGCCCCAAGGCTGAGAGTCTGCGCCGGTGCGTAACTTCCGACAACGGATTTGTCTGATCCATGAACTGCGACAGCTGGCCTGAGCCAAAGAACTCACGCAGTGCAGCCGTAATAGGCCGCGCATTAACTAAATCGCGGCCTGACGCTGCATTTAAATTAGGCGTCGTAGTCATACGCTCACGCACTATGCGCTCCATGCGCAGCAAACCAATTCTAACTTGATTTTGCAGCAATTCGCCTATAGACCTAACGCGCCTATTGCCCAAGTGATCTATGTCATCGCTCTTGCGCCCCTCGGCGTGCATCGCAAACATCTCTTTCATTATGGCAACTATGTCATCAAGCGTAAGCAAATGCTGATCTTCTGATACATGCGTGCCAAGACGCTTATTTAACTTATAGCGTCCCACGCGGCCAAGCGTATAGCGCCGCGGCTCCATGAACATACTATGAAAATAATTTCTCGCGTTGTCAGCATGAGCCGGCTCGTTAGCGCGCAATATTCTAAATATCTCAAGCATAGCCTCAGACGGACTGTGCGTAGTCTCCTTACGCAAAGTCTGCGTCAGCGGCGTATCCTCTAATATCTCCATGCCGCCGCTGGGATTTTGCTCCGACAGCCTAAGCAAAATATCGCGCGTCACGGGCATACCGCGCTCGATAATTAACTGCTTGCCGTCAGCGCCGCCGTAGATATTCTCACCGGCTAGCCTGTCCTTCATTTCCTCACTGAAATTCATAAACTCAGACTTGATATTAAATGCGTCCAGTATCTCGCCGTTATCAGCCATACCAAAGGCCTTTAATAATAACGTCGCAGGCAGCTTCTTGCGATTATCAATGCTTACAGCAACTTCATTAGGCGTCATTGAAAAGTCAAGCCACGCGCCCCGATCCGGAATTAATTTTGCCGAGAACGAGTTCGCGGGACTTCCATTCGTGAAATAAATACCGGCTGACCGCGCAAGCTGATTTATAACTACGCGCTCAGTGCCGTTGATAATAAACGTCCCTCGCTCCGTCATAACAGGGAAGTCGCCCAAGAATATTTTCTCTTCCTTGCTCTCCTGGGTCTTCATGTTAGTCAGGCGTATAGTTGCGCGGACACGCCGCGACCACGTCATATCTTTCTGCCGCGCATCTTCTTCCGTGAACAGCGGCGGGTCTATCGAATAGCGCACAAACTCCAGCGCAAACTGACCGTCATAGCTCTCTATCGGAAAGACTTCCTGCAATAGCTCCTGCAGTCCCTGAGACTTCCGCTCGTCAGGATTAACATCCTCCTGATAAAACCACTTGTAAGAATCACGCTGGACTTCAATCATGTCAGGCATCTCGACCATGTCATGAGCCCGTCCAAAAGTATAACGACGCCGCGACTTGCTTATTGGGACAAATTCTGGCATAAACTACAAAACCTCCCTTTACAGGTTGGGAACAACTAAAATCTTTAAAAACTCCCGCGCCGGAAGCTCAACGCTCCAACGCTGATACACACAGTACAAAAAATTTCACAACGGCTCAATCTTACTTCAAGTTCAAACCGTTGCACACTTAAAATTAATAATTTAATACTTGACAAACTTTAAATTTTATTCAATTAAACTTTTTTTAGCCGAAATAGCATAATAACAAAAAAAATATGCTCATGTCAAGAGACACGAGCATATCCTTTTTATAAAATTTTTTTTTAATTTTTAATATTTATTTTCAAACTGGCGCGCCTGGGGCGGTTCGAACGCCCGGCCTACGGCTCCGGAGGCCGTCGCTCTATCCACTGAGCTACAGGCGCAGCAAATAAATTATATCATAATTTTAAATTTTTAAATATATTTTTAAAATAACAGCGTGAAGAACGCGACGAGTAACAACGCAGGCAGCATGTTGCCTAATTTTAATTTCGTTATGCGCAGCATGTTAAGGCCAATGCCCATTATCATCAGGCCGCCCACTCCAGAGATATTAGCGTACATGTCCGGCGTGATATAACTTTCGATTAACGACGCTAATAAAGTTATCGAGCCTTGATATATAAACATGGGGAATATAGAGAATATTACGCCTATACCGAAAGAAGTCGCGAACATTATCGACGCTATGCCGTCCATTACGCCCTTAGTCATTAATATCGAAGCGTTATGTCTTATGCCGTCCTCGAACGAACCTATAATTGCCATCGATCCTACGCAAAATAATAACGTAGCCGAGACAAGTCCTTCAGTGAAGCTCGCGCTCGATATATTAAGCTTAGCCTTAACAGTATTGCTTAGATTATTTAATTTTTCCTCAAGCATTAATAAATCGCCGATAATATTTCCGGTCACTAATGCTAATAACACTGCTATAGCGTGCTTAGTCTGAAGGCACATATTTATTCCAACGTAAAGCGTGAACATTCCGAGGCAATTAAAAATTCCGGTTTGAAGTCTCTCTGGAATAAATTTGCCTATCGTAAGGCCGACTGCGCCGCCGATTAACACAGCAATCGAGTTAAATATAGTTCCGCCGGCCGGCAGCGAGTTTATAAATTCCATGTCACAAAATCCCTCTCGTTTAAAATAAAAAATTTTATTAATTATATTATAATTGCGTGATTTTAAGAGGCTGCGAAGTTTGATTTAAATTTAATAATTCTAATTTTAATTCTATAATCGATTTATTCATGACCGGATGAACCCAGTCCGGCGCAATATCGCATAACGGAACTAACACAAAGCCTCTATTATGCAAATTCTCGTGCGGAATTTTTAAATTTTCTAAATTTATAATCAAGTCATCAATAAATAAAATATCTATATCGATTTTGCGGGCGCCCCATCTAATATTTGCCTCGCGGCCAAGCTCCAGCTCAATAGCCTTCACAGCCTTTAATAATTCAACCGGCTCTGCGCTCTCAGCCTCACACAGCACACAAGCATTTAAAAATTTCGGCTGATCCAAAACGCCCCACGGCTCAGTCTCATAGACAAAACTTTTAGCTTTAATATTTAAAATTTTATCTAAGCAAATTACCGCATCGCGCAAATTTTTTAATCTATTGCCTAAATTAGACCCTAAGCCTAACGCTATTCCCGCCATAGCTCCGCCTCTCTGACCTTTCTAACTGTCATTAATGCAATATAATTTTCGCTCACGTCATGCACTCTGACTATCTGCGCTCTGCCCTCGAGCAAGGCCGTTATTGCAAGCGTGCCGCTTAAATTATTTAATTTATTAATATTATTAAATCTTGTAAATCTCTTGCGTGAGTGGCCGATCAGCACTGGCCGCCCTAACGATTTAAGCGCATCAAGATTTTTAATCACAGCAAAATTATCGTTAAAGTCCTTAGCAAAGCCCAGCCCCGGGTCGATTATAATTTTATTTAAATCAATGCCTGCGCTCTCAAGCTCACTTAATTTATTATTAAAATATAATATTAATTCGCCTAATATATCGCTATGGCCTTCATGCTCAATCATAGTCTGCGGCGTGCCCTCGATATGCGATAACACATACGGTGCGTTAAATTCTTTTATAATATTTAAAATATTATCGTCAAGCGCGAAGCCTGAAATATCATTTATAATATCAGCGCCGCATTTTAAAGCCTCTTGCGCTGCTCTTGACTTATACGTATCAACCGAGATAATAATATCTTTAAAATTTGCACGCAGTTCTTTCAACGCCGGAATTAATCTATCAAGCTCATCATCGCAGCTCAAAGGCTCAGCGCCGGGCCGCGTCGACTCCGCGCCTAAATCTATTATCTCAGCGCCGTCATCTATCATCTTAGATACAACTTCAATTAAATTATCAAGCTTCACGCGGCTCGGCTCATAGAACGAGTTATTATTTAAATTTATAATCCCCATGAGTTTAGTGTTATCATCAAGCTCCAGAATTTTATTATTTAAATTAATCCGCCAGAAATTTTTAAATTTTAAACTATTAAACACTTGCTCAAGCTCAAGCCTAAAATTTTTCAAGCCCCAGCAGTCCATCGCCTTTAATTTCTCTAACAATCTAAACAGCTGCGAGTCGTTAGCTATAATTAAAATATCGCTCGTTGCAGCCTTACCGTCTATAACATGCTTAGCAACTGCGCAGTCGCCGCCGCGCGACAATAACTCCTGCTTGATAAATGCCGCCGCGCGATAATCTACATCAGCAGCGTACAGCAAACGCGTAAATTTCTTGGGATTTAGATATACAAAGGCGCGGGAATCGGCCTGAACATGGCCTAACGCCCGCGCAAATTCTTGATCATTATTAATATTTAAATTATAAATCATAAAATTAAAATATCGCGTATAAATTTCCGTCGGCACTTCCAAAATATAACACGCCGCCTGCAAATGCCATATCGCCTATTATGCTCTTGTCAGTCTTAAACGTCGCGTTTAATTTGCCGGTCTCAGCATCGATAATATATAACACGCCGTCGCTGCCGCCTGCAAATACTAAATTATCAGCGCTCGACGATGCAAGCTTAGCATTAAAAGCTCCGGCTTGAGAATTAAAACGCCATAACAATTCGCCAGTCCCGGCCTTAAGCGCTGCTACGCTGCCCAAGGCCGTACCGACAAATACTTTGCCCAGCTTTATCTCCGGCTTAGTCGTGACCGGCTCGCCTATAGCAGTCCGCCATAAAGTCTTAACATTATCAATATTATTATTAATATCTTTTATATCTACGCAGTGCACAGACCCGTCCCAGCTTGAAAAGTAAACTCTATTGCCATAGACTTTAGGCGTGTTGACTGCACCGCCTGCGCCGCCGCCGGTTATCCTCACGCCCATTATCGAATCTATCACGCTGAACTTGCCGTTCTGTTCACCTAAGAATATTAAATTATTCCGGCATTCCGGCGCATTTCTTAATTCTTGCGAAGAACTATACGTCCACTCTAAGCTGCCGTCGTGGAAGTCATAGGCATAAAGCTTATTATCGCCCTTGACGACAAAAATTTTGCCGCTGCCGAAAGCTGCGCCGTCGCTTAGGCTATCGCCGCCGCCGTTCTCATCCGGTAAGTTCTGCCATATCACACTGCCGTTGCTTAAATTTAAGCACGTGATAGTGCCGTCGGCCTGATTAAATATTACGCTGCCTGCTGCATCATCTTTGTCATCAAGGACTAATAACGGCGTGCCTATCACCGAGTTAGTACCTGCATAGTCCCACGCTAAATTTCCTGATGCTCTATAAACTGCGTATAGCCTGCCGTTCTCATCGCCGAACACAACTAAATTCTCACTCAGCGCAACGCCGCTTGATATTCCTGCATCAGCTTTAAAGCTCCATGCGACTTCGCCCCGCCACGCGTCAGCCTTAGCCGCCAGCGCAAAAAATAAAATTAACGCTAAAAATTTTTTAAACATCTTCTTATTTAATAGTTACTAACACATCGCCGCTTGAAGTCTCATGGCTGATAGTCAAGCTGCGCCCAGTGTCATTAAGAATTTTAAAATTTAAAATATTTAAGCTTCCGCCGTCCTGAACGCTCACGCCTTTAACCTCACGCTCCAAGCTCTTTAAATAATCCTGAGCTTTCATGCTGCGCGCTGCATCTATCTTACGTCTAATTAAATTCACTCTTGGATGCTCTGAATTTTCAAGCCGGTCAAGCGCATAATTTCCGTAACGGCCTAAATTAAACCGCATATATAAATAATCAAAGTCCTCCGGATTAATCTGACCGTTTAATAACCGCTCGGCCTGATTATTAGCTGCAAGCCTGTACGGGTCTAAAATCGGCGAGTTCATTGCAGCTGCTAAAAACGTCATGAATAAAGCTGCGGCGATATTCACGCGGCCTATTGCCTTAGGCCATTTGTTTAATATCACTGCTGCAGCATAGCCGATGCCCCATACACCTGAAATCACCGCCATGAAGGCGGCCTGTATTCTGTCAACTGATAATCCATACTGCTCAATTCTCAAGCTCAGAGAATATAAGCACAGCACAGCATAAACCGGCAATAATAATAATGCAACACGCGCGATTATATCCGTGTATTTATGATTAGTGAAACCTTTTTTAGTCCCATCAAGCCATGCGGCATTTGCTAATAATATAGTGCCTAATTGCAGCAAAAGCATTAACGAGCTTGCCTGCCCCGTGTCCCATAAAGTATTTAACCCAGTATAAGACAGCGATGCGATAAATACTAACGATACGATCGAGAATGGCGGCAAGAGCCACGCTAACACCGACAATATCCACCGGCCAAGCGAGTCAATGCCCGGGTGCTTTAACGCAACTGTAATAGAGACGGCTGTAGTGATGCTCGTCACCGGCGCAGCTACTAACGGGTTAAATATTATAAGATATAAAGCATGAAGGCCGACTATCTCAAATAATAATCCTGCCGTGAATAATAAGCCCCAGAACACCGCAAGCACTATTACAGCCTGAAATACTAAAAATAAATTGCGGCAAAGCTGAAAGAATATATCTGAATATGGTATGTCCCAGCCCCATGTAGCTATGCGGCACTGAAAGAACGGAATTATTAAGAATACGGCCATGCACGCGCGGATTAAATCCAAACGCTGCGACGGCGCAGCCGTGAAGTTAGCTCCGTCTATCAGCGGGTACATCGCCCATAGTCTATATAAATAAAATATAATTAAAATTCCGGCAAGGCTTAATAATAAAATATTTAAGCGTCTGCCCCAATGCTCCTGCGCAAGCCAGAATACAGCCGGCAAAATTACAATCAGCGTCAGCGGCATACACAGCAGCAAGTTTAAATTATTTAAATTTAATTTAAAAAAATTTAATTCCGGCTGATTATTTAAGAATAATGCGCACAAATAAAGGCCGATTAACACGCCCTGCACTAACGCAGAGCCGATAACCCAAAAATATCTTTTGCGGTCCATAATTTAATTAAATTTAATTAGCGTGCTCTATAGTGATAAGTTATGCCGTTTGAAAACGCCTTGGGCAGCTGTCGCGTTGACAGCGTCGCTTTGCCCTTCTCAAGCTGAACTTTATGCAGGCTTAAGGGCAGCGGGAATTTATTTAGATTTAATAACGGCTGAATTTGCGATAAAGCTTTATTAGTAATGTAATCCGGCAGGTCAAGCCGGTTAATCTTAACTTCAGGCCGGTCAAGCCAAAGTTCTTTAGCCTTGACTATCTTCAAGCCGCTTGTGATCTCTATTAAAATATCTAACGGCAGCACGAGCGCATTAGTGTGATAATAGCCCTTGCCCTGAAGATTTTTAGGCGTTATCTTAAGCGATACGTTTTTCCAGTAGTCGCCCTTTTTATTTTTCTTGCGGCCGATAGTCTTATCTTTCAGGCTTTGATTTATATCTTTCTCGAGTATGATGCCCAAGGCCTGAATGCGCATCGCATCTTTGCACTCGACATTGCCGGCACGCCAGTTAGACGGCGCATTGAACTGCACTCCGTACATCCTGAACGTTAATTTATCAAGCCTAATTTTGTCTATCACAACGCCCTTTAAGTCCATATACAGCTCATTGATTTTGCCCGTGCTGTCAGGCTGCTCCGACACCGTGAGCAATAATTCTTCGGGCGTAAATTTCTTAACGTAAAAATTCAACAAATGCGAGACGTCGTCCTTCGCGTCGATTTTGCCTTTAAATTCATAGTCGGCAGCGTAACCGGCGGAGCTCAATGCAAATATAAATATCAAGCCCAGCAAAAATTTTTTCATCTTCATAACTCACCTTTAATTAATTTAAATTTAAAAATTTCATTTATTATAGCTTAATAATTTATGTTATGATTTACCGAGCCGTTTTAAATTTCAAATTAATTTTAAATTAATTAACTTAACGAAAGGAAATGTTGAACATGAGCAAGAAATTTTTTGTCTTTGCGTTAGTCTTTGCGCTGTTAATTGCAGGCATTGCAAGTGCAGCGCTTGCAGCCGGCCGGGCAGTCTGGAGCTTTAATACAGACGCATTTATAACCGGTAACATTGCAGTAGCAGGCGATTTAATTTTAGCCGGAGACGCCAGCGGGAAATTTTATGCTGTTAATAAAAACACCGGGCGTTTAGCTTGGAGTTATTACGGCAAAAATTCTATAGTCGGCACACCGGCAGTGAGCGGCAGCAGTGTTGTAATATCGCAGGCCGACGGCACTATCGCGTGCTTGAACTTAAATAACGGCAATGTAATCTGGAACAAAGAGGCTGATATCGAGGGCGTTGGCTTGACTGTCGTTGACGGCGCAGCAATCGGCGACGGCAAAGCTTACATTGCCCGCGGCGACGGCGTATTATATGCGTTAAGCTTAGCTAACGGCCAGACTGTTTGGACGTACAAGACAGAGAGCTATGAGCTTAGAACCGCGCCGAATTTTGCCGAGAATTACGTCTTGTTAGGCGAGCAGAACGGCAAGTTCGATATGATCGATCCTAAGACGGGCAAG
>JAFUXM010000200.1 GCA_017470785.1 Synergistaceae bacterium | reverse complement strand
TAGACCCGAAAATTCCGTCGGGAACTTTTATAGTCATCCCGGGCTGCTGCATGGCGTCTTACGACAGATTTATCTTGAAAGTTAAGGGCACTGGCTGCCACGGCTCTACACCTGAAAAGGGCGTTGACCCTGTGACAATAGCGTCGCATATAGTAATATCGCTTCAAGAAGTTATCGCTCGTGAAATTGCCGCTCCAAGCCCTGCCGTTATAACGATTGGAAAGATCGGCGGCGGATTTGCCTATAACGTTATTCCAAACGAAGTTGAAATTGAGGGAACGACACGTGCGTTTGATGACGGTGTGAGGCAGTTTATGGCGAAGCGCATCGGTGAAATTTCGTCGAGTGTTGCTGCTACTTTCAGGGGCAGCTGCGATTACGAAATGGACTGGGGAGCACCGCCGGTTATTAATGACGCTGAGATGGCGAAGCTTGCGGGCAACGCTGCAATTCGCGTGCTTGGAGCTGAGAACGTCCAGACTTCAAGACCAAGTCCTAACATGGCCGGCGAGGATTTCGCGTATTATCTTGCTGAGAGACCCGGGGCGTTTATGTTTTTGAGCTCGTCAGACCCGGCAAAGCATACGGACATTCCGCATCATAATCCCAAGTTCGACGTTGACGAAGATGTTTTACATCAGGGCAGCGCGGTCTTTGTCGCGATAGTCGAAGATTTTTTAAGTGCATAAAGTTTAGCAAGGCTTAATTTATATTTAATACCGGCTCTGATTTTAGGGCCGGTATTTTATCATGCACTTTTATATTAAGATTTTCTGCGCGTCAGGCAGGACACTGCAATTAAAGCTAACGCGCCGCTCAACACTCCTGAGTTGCAACCGCTACTTGAGCCGTTAGAGCTGCTGTCAACATCATTATCATTATCACTATTGCCGTCACTATCGGCTGAACCGGTGACAGTGTTGAACTTGATTACGGCCTCGTCAGTCCATGTTATACCATCCTCAGAGTACTGGACTGGAATGCTGTAAACTCCTTTCAAGGTCGTTCCGGCTATCGTGATGACAGTGACATCGAAAGTCTTCGTCTTGAGCGTATCTGCGTCGTACGGGATGGCGTCGATATAAATAGTGTCCTGAGCGTTAGCTAAATTAGCATTTAAGCCCGTAACTTTAACGTCCGAGCTCACGACGCGCCAGAACACTTCAATATCTTTAGAGTACGTGAAAGTCTGAGTGCGTGTGCGGCCGATATAGTCGCTGTTAGTGTCGTCGCTCGCAGGATTAATAATGTACTCCCAGACCATAATCTCGCTGTCCGCGCTTAAATTGCTGTTGCTGCTCTCAACCCACGCGTTAAGCATATAGTGATGCTGCTCTTTGGCGTCATCGCTGCCGATCTTGATCGCTCCCTTGTACTCCTCGGGGAACATTCCGCCGCCGCCCATGCTTCCGTCCTCGTATTCGAAAAGCTCTGACAGCGAGTAAATTATCTTGCCGTCAGTATTACTGTGCGTGAGGCTTACTAACTGTGAGCCGTAATATTCGCCGTCGGGCAGTGACGCGTCGGGCGTATCAAGCCTAACAAGTCCGGCAATATAGACGCTGCCGGTAACTTCATCGCTTACGCCTTCAGCAAGTGCAGCCCCTGAAGTATTAACTTTGCCCGTGAATTCGGCCTTCAGTGCCTCAGGCCCTCGCATTGCAGCTGCAAGGTCGTCCGCCGGAATTTCAGTCCATAAGTCCTCGCTGACCTCTTTGGCGTGCGAATACCATTTCACGCTCGTTCTATCCCAGTTTATATCAAGTTCTTTAATGCCGCCGTTGCTGTAACCGGCCGTAACAGTCTTGGGCAGGACAGTGTAAGGCTCAGTCCCGCGCTTGGCGAACGCATCATCAACGTCGCCGATATCAACTATAGCATTATTATCATCTAAACTCTCGCTGTATTTTAATTTATAATTATCGCTTATAGCAAAACTTGCGGATGTAACAACGCCGGTCTCACCGTCATAAAGCGAGTCATAGCTGCGAAGCCACGCTAATGTGACTTCAGGCGCATGATTTAAGAAAATGTTAGTTAAGTTCATCACAAGCGTCAAGAGCTGCGTCAGGCCGCGCGTGTCATAAAAATTATTGTCGTAGTCAACTGATGCGAAGGTCATGATAAAGTCCAGTATGAACGGCAGGTCAACGCGGATTAATTTCTGCTTCACGCTCTCGTCAAGCTCCAGAGCCTCGAAGCATTTATTGTCATTCATCATGTTAATGAGCTTGTCAGTATAATACTTCTTGTACTTATAGCCCGGCCTGTGCCATTTGCCGAGGGCGTAGCGCACTATGCCCAGCGCATCCCTTACGCCTATGTCATTATCAATCATGCCCTTCAATCTCTGAGTGAACAGCGCGCTCTGCTGCGGCGTCGCGTCGTACAGCACGGCCATATAGTCGCGTAATGCTGTCTGAATGTCAGCCGCGTACTTCGCCCGGTCGACGGACGTCCAGCCGGTCAAATAGTTCATGAACAGTGTATCGAGATAGTCATTTAATAAATAGAAGCTGCCGTCCTGTATAAACTTTTTCCGGAGCAGGCTGAATATCTTAGTATCAAGGCCCTTGGTCTGGAACTTGTCGTCGAAAGTTATATCAGGGTTGACCATCGCCAGCTGTCTCGTCATCTT
>JAFUXM010000199.1 GCA_017470785.1 Synergistaceae bacterium | reverse complement strand
TATAAGGGGCTATATATCCGTATCTGCCCTCTTTCGACGCGTCCGTCAGTGCCTCGCGGAGCAGATGATTAATCATGCAGACCGTTTTACCGAGCCGCCTGTGAGCGACTATGACACTAAATCGGTGATGTTTTACAACTTCGTGAATTTCGCGCTGTGTAGGGCGTGGCTTGTAAGGGATTGTAATTACTCTGTCTGCCATTTTACTGTAATAGCTCCTGTTGTGTCAGCCTGTATCTTATCTGTAAACATAGCAAGATGTTTGCCAAGAAGCTCAAGTGCTTTGATAGCGTTTTTAGCGTCAAATGCCCAAATCGCGTTCCCTGCCTCGTCATAGACTTGTTCGCCTCTCGGAGTAACGACAGGCCGAGACTGCATACAACGTTCCTTAATTTCCAACAAGTTATTTACAATCTCGTCCTGCGTTATATTTACTCGGCGAGAACGCCTGTCCATACGCGCTTTTATGGCCTGTTGAATTGCTGGTTTTTGGAGGTTTTCAGTGCCGATTTTAGCTGCTGTCTTTTCGGAATACCCCGCCCGTCTTGCCGCCTGTGTAGCGTTAAGGTCAACTAGGTACTCTTCAACAAATCGTTTTTGCTTAGGTGTCAGCTCACCTTTTGTGCTCAAATTGCAATCTTGCTCACGCTTACAAGCGAAGCAGTCCCCTCGATGTCCACATTGATGATCATCTTGACCAGCCGCTTGTCGGGTATAGCAGACAGTACAGTCTGCACGGCTAACACGCAGTAATTCATTCCGTTGACCATCTGCGAACCTACATACAGGACGGGCATATAATCCGCGCCGGCCAAATCGCCTGTAACTGCTGTAAACGCGCTTGCTACTTCCTGCGGAAGATTGCAGCTCCTCATCTCGTCGATATTCCATGCTCCTACTAATGCCATAAAAAACACTCTCCTATCAATATTATTTATGCCCTGTAATCCTAAATAAGAATACAGGGCATTTCAAACTTTTGCGCAATATTTGATGATACTAGTCTAACACGCTTTTCGCGGGTTTTGTCTCAGTATAGTCTCAAAATAGTCTCAAAAAAGTACCAACTTTTCAAACGCACCCCATATACCCCATTAATGTTTTCACCAGCGTTCGCCTGTGCCTGAACATACTCTGTCTACTTATGTGAAGTTCTGACAAGATTATCGCTACGCTGTTCTGCCCGAAATAATAAAGCTCCATAATTGAATGCAATTCCGCTTTCTGCGAGCCCTCTCTAACATAGGGAGCTTTCAGGTCAGCTATCAGCCGTGTTACAGGCTCGGTGTAGTGTTCCAGCTGTCTTATCCGCTCCTCTAATTTCTCTATCCTCACGAGACGATTCAACACTGGATTTGAGGGCGTTCCTGTGAAACTTAGCGCGTCTTTGTAATTCTGCCCGTGTACGTCTGTACTGTTACGCTCTGATTGTAATTCCTGTCTCAGGATTTCTAGTGCTGCCAGATTTCTCTTGTACTCGTATAAGCACTTTTCTGCGTACTTAAACATATCAACATTATTATCCTTCACAGCT
>JAFUXM010000198.1 GCA_017470785.1 Synergistaceae bacterium | reverse complement strand
TTTCTACCGCCGTATAGTCCTGAATTAAATCCGATAGAACATTTTTGGAATTGGCTCAAGAAAAAAATCACTGATTCAGTTCCATATTTTCAAAAATTTGATGATGTTATTTATTCAATTTTTAAAGTTCTTTAACTATAGAAGTATGAAAAATAATTGAGCTGAATATAAATTCATAACGACGGCCCGACTGCTATTATTTTGGACAGCGAGGACTTGAAGTAAAAATTAAAATTAAATAGATTTTTGTTATGATTATAAAAATTTTTAATTAAGTTTAATAAATAAAGTTCGGACACGCCGGAATATATTTCAAGTCTAAGAGATATATCCGGCGTTGTCTTTAAATTAATTAATAATTTAATTAATATTATTGCAGTTTATAATCTCAATCTTAAAAATATTTTAGAATACGTAATTTTGCTGTTTTCAAAAAAAATAATATCATGAATTTTACTATAATATTTAATTTTGAAAGGAGTTTTTAGGAATGGCTAACCGTAAAAACGAGGCTATTGGAACTGGTATAGGCTTTTTCGGAGGACTTCTGGCTGGTGCGAAAGCAGGAGCAGGTGTTGGTCTGGCTGCAGGGCCTTTAGGCGCTATAGCTGGAACGATTCCGGGAGCTATTATTGGCGGACTTATCGGAGGATTAACAGGCAATAAGATCGGCACGGAAATTGACCGCGATGATTAGCTTGTAAGTTCTAATTCAAATTTAAAATTTAATTTGCGCCGTTCCGGTAATATTTGCCGGGACGGCTTTTTGTTGTAATGATAAATTATAATAATTCTTGATGATAAATATTTAAATTAAAATAGAGTATAATAAATGAAATTTTTTTAAATAAAATTTAGATAAAAATTAGAAAGGGAATGATTTGAGATGTCCACGATAGGATATTATGACGAGAGTAATTTCAAGAAAATCTATCATGCGCAGCCCAGGACGACTATTGAGAGTTTGTTTTACGGCAACAACGTGCATCAGGTGCTTGATTTAAAAGAGGCGTATAATCTGGCGAAGAACAGCCCCGGCACGGTTGAGCTTGACGGTATGCCGGTGTACAAGCCGACAGAGCAGGAGCTGCCGCAGGACGCTAATGTATTATTGTTTAACGACGGCGCGGTGTTTGGCCGTACGGCAGCAGCGAGACGCATAGTCGGCTATCCTGAAGTCAATACTAACGCGCTGTGCACGATAGTGCGCGAGGCCGTGTTTAATATGCGTTATAGAAAGCTTTACAAGGCCGACGCATATGTAGGACTTGACGAGGACTTTATGACCAAGGCGCATTTGATCGTGCCGGAGGGCTACGAGAATAATTTATATAACTGGATGATTAATTTCCAGTATGCGAACGAGGCGTATAAATCGCGCTATGAAAATTCCCGTAAAATATCTGACGTTGACGGCGATATTTTTATCTTTGCAGACCCTGATTGGTCACATCCTGACTTCCCGCTGGGACTTGCGTTCTTCTCACCGGAAGAGAACTGCGCGGCGGTCTTAGGACTTAGATATTTCGGCGAGTTAAAGAAGGGTACATTAACGCTTGCATGGGGTATCGCGGCGCGTAACGGCTATGCGTCATGCCACGGCGGATTAAAGCGCTACACGACCAAGGACGGTAAGAAATTTGTTCTGGCAGCATTTGGCCTTTCAGGCTCAGGCAAGTCGACTATCACGCACGCAAAGCATGACGGCAAGTATGAAGTAATGGTTTTACATGATGACGCGTTTGTTGTAAACGTAAAAGATAAGTATGCTATTGCGCTTGAGCCGACGTATTTTGATAAAGTTGCAGATTATCCGATTGGATGCGACGCGAATAAATATTTATTGACGATGCAGAACTGCGGCGTTGTCTTGACGAAGGACGGCAAGAAAATTGCAGTGACTGAGGATGTCAGGAACGGCAACGGCAGAGCGATTAAGTCGCGCTTATGGTCGCCTAATCGCGTTGATAGAATTGACGAGCCGCTGAACGCGATATTCTGGCTGATGCGTGACCCGACTATCCCGCCGGTGCTTAAGCTTGAGGGCGCGTCACTGGGCGCAGTGTTAGGCGCTACGCTTGCTACAAAGCGCACGAGCGCTGAGCGTTTAGCCCCGGGCGTTGACCCCAATGCGTTGGTCTGCGAGCCGTATGCTAACCCGTTCAGAACTTATCCGTTAGGAATGGACTACGAGAGATTTAAGAAGTTAATCTCTGACGGCGTCGATTGCTATATCTTAAATACCGGTGACTTCATGGGACAGAAAGTCCAGCCCAAGCACACGTTAGGCGCTATCGAGGCGATAGTCGAGGGCCGCGCCGAGTGGGTGCCGTTCGGCAAATTGACCGGCGTCAAGACAATGAACATGCCTGACTTCAAGATCGACCTTAACGATAAGACTTATAAAGATCAGCTCAGGGCGAGATTCCAGGACAGGCTTAATTTCGTTAAGTCACGCGACACGGAGCGCGGCGGCATTGATAAGCTGCCTGAAGATGCGCACAAGTGCCTCGAGCAGATCATTGCAGAGATCGGCTAAAATTAAAGCTTTAAGCTTGAATTAATTATAAAATTTTTGCCTCCGGTAATTTAAATTTTTTAAAATTACTGGGGGCAATTTTTTTAATTTAAAATTTATGAATTTAAATGAATTGTTAAGTGAAGCGGCGGCGTTAAGAGCAAGCGACGTGCATTTGAGCGCAGGCAAGCCGATGTATTTAAGAATAGACGGCGAGCTAATTAATTATAAAAATTTAGATTTAAATTTAAATAAAATTCTTGATGAGCTGGGATTAAAAGATAACGGGCATGAGTTAGATTTTAGTTTTAATAATAATAATATTCGAGTGCGCGGAAGTTTATATCATGACATAAACGGCTTAGCTATTGCATTTAGGCTATTGCCGATGAAAGTTTTAAGTCTTGACGAGCTTGGTCTGCCTGAAATTTTAAAGAGCATAGCTAAAAATAAATCGGGCTTATTTATTGCAGCCGGCGCAGCGGGCAGCGGCAAGAGCAGCACGCTGGCAGCTATTATAAACGAGATCAATAACACGCGCCGTGAGCATATTATCACGATAGAGGACCCGATAGAATATTTGCACGAGCCTAATTTATGTTTAATACATCAGCGCGAAATTAATTTAAATACTTTAAATTTTGCTGGCGCAGTTAAATATGCTTTGAGGCAAGACCCGAATGTAATCCTGATAGGCGAGCTGCGTGATGCTGAGACTATAAGCGCAGCTGTAACGGCGGCTGAGACAGGGCATTTTATATTAGCATCGCTCCATGCGCAGGACGCAGCGCAGGCAATAGAGCGTTTAATCGCGTCGTTAGCTTCTGGAAATAATAATAATAACGAGGCTCGGGTTAGAATAGCCGGAGTGCTGACCGGAATTATAAGTCAGAGATTAATTAAGAATGCAAATGTAAATAAAGGCCGTGTGTGCGCAGCTGAAGTCTGCATTGCAAATAACGCTGTGAAAAATTTAATACGCGAAAATAAAGTTTATAATTTAAGGACTGTAATTCAGACTAATTTAGCTCAGGGAATGCAGACGCTTGAATATAATTTAAGCAATTTAATTAAGGCCGGTGTTATAACACGCGAAGATGCGCTGAGCTATGCAAGCTATCCGGCTGAAATTTAAATTTTAAAAATTTTTAGGGGGTAATTAAGTTATGGCAAGTGAGATTAAAAAGGAATTAAGCAATATTTTTCCGGTTGGAGATAAGAACGATGCGTATGCGCAGTATTTCGACGGTCAAAGTTATTTGAGCGTTATATCGCGTGAGCAGGTGTTTATTGCTAACGTGACGTTTGAGCCCGGCTGCCGCAATCACTGGCATATTCACCATGCTAAAAGCGGCGGCGGTCAGATGCTTATTGTAATTTCAGGCCGCGGCTATTATCAGGAGTGGGGCAAGGAAGCCCGTGAGCTTAAGCCCGGCGATGTCGTGCATATCCCGGCCAACGTCAAGCACTGGCACGGCGCAGCCCGCGACTCATGGTTTCAGCATTTAGCAGTAGAAGTTGAAGGGCAAGAGACGTCTAACGAATGGTGCGAGGCCGTAGAGCAGAGCGAATATGACAAGCTGAGATAAATTTTAAAATTTTAAGCGGTCGAGTGTGACAAAATGAAATAAATTTTAAATTTAATAATAATAAAATTAATTAATACGCTCGTTGGAAAGCTAAATAACGAGCGTATTATTTTTTTAATTTTTAAATTTAATTTATAATATTGAAAATAAATTTTAATGCAAAGGCGATGTTGTTTATGAGATTTAAATTTAAATTGCTTGTTGTTATGCTGTTATGTTTTGCGGCTGAAGCTCATGCAGCGCAGGTTGTTAATGTTGAAAGCGTGATTGATGATTTTATAAATAATCCAATCAAGGCGAGCCAAGTCTGGGACGGGCAAGAGATCTACGCAAGCGGCGAGATTGCGGAGATAAGGCAAGGTGCTAAACGCGGCGAGTTTGTAGTTAGAATTAAGGGCGGCCGCACGAGCTATCTTGACTGCTATTTAGCGCCGGAGGCTTTGAGCGCCGCAGCTGATTTAGCTAAAGGTCAGACTGTAAATATACGCGGTGTGATTTCAGGCTTTGAGCAGCAGCGCGATTCGATTATAGCTGCGTATAATGTTTTAAGGCTTAATAATAGCGTGATTGTTGCTGAGCCCGAGCCTGAGATAAAGCAAGTGCAGCAAGCTGAAGCAGAGAGTAAAGAGCCTGAGCAGGATAATAAAAATTATAATGCGATTATAAATAGTTTATATGCAAAATATAATAATGAAGAAAATAATAAGCCGCGCGGAAATGTAAATGTAAATAATAATAATTATGAAGATAATTTAAAGCTGTATCAAGAGGCAGCGGAACAGGGAAGTTTTATTGCGAAGAATAATTTAGGCGTTTATTACCGCGACGGCTTAGGCGTGGCGAAAGATTTAAATGAAGCTGAAAGATATTTTAAGTTAAGCGCTGAGAAGAATTATGCACCGGCGCAGTATAATTTAGGCTTGCTTTATTATAATGAAAATAATTTAGACGAGGCAGCAAAATATTTCAGGCTTGCAGCTGACAACGGCGACTCGCGGGCTATGGTGTATCTGGGATTTATGGCTTACAATGCAAAGAATTATAGAGACGCAGCAGTGTTATATAGACTGGCAGCTGAGGATAATAATCCCGAGGGATTTAATAATTTAGCGGCGCTGTATTTGAACGGTCAGGGCGTTGATAAAAATTTAAACGAGGCGATGAAGCTTTATGCAAAAGCAGCTGAGCTTGGATTAAACGCAGCAAAATATAATTTAGGCAGCTTGTATTTAAATAATAAAGATTATGATAACGCGGCTAAGTGGCTTAAGGCAGCAGCTGAAGATGACGTAAATGCAGCGGCGTTGAACGACTTAGGCTATATGTACGAGATGGGCTTAGGCGTGAATAAAAATTATATTGAGGCCGTGAAATATTATAGAAAAGCAGCGGCCAAGGGCTATGCGGTTGCAATGTTTAACTTAGGCGAGGCGTATAGCAGCGGCACTGGCGTAGTGCAGGACAAAGCGCAGGCGGCTGACTGGTATAGAAAAGCGGCATCTAAAGGCTATAAGCCGGCACAAGATGCGTTAGATAAATTAAATAAATTAAAAGCTGATAATAATACGCAAGTTAAGCAAGTTAAAAAAGCTAATCAAGTTAGGCCGGTCAGAGTGCAAAGATTAAACCTGACGCGGAAGGGCGTTGTCGTCGGCGATATAGTTAATATACGCAGTGAGCCGGATGAATCTTCAAGTGATAATGTAGTCCGCAAGCTCAAGGACAAGGCCGTCATTAATGTACTTGCTAAGGACGGCGGCTGGTATTTTATCAGGACTGAGCACGGCATAGAGGGCTGGATGTCGGCTCAGTATATTAAGTTAATTTAATTTTAATTTTAAAATTTTAAATTAAAAAATTAAAAATCTGCGGCGGTAAGTTACGCTCACTTATCGCCGCAGATTTTTATTATATTTATTATTATTATATACTGTTAATAATTTAAATTAATTTAATTTATTAATTAATTATTTATTAAAGGGGAAACGATTTACGCATGGGAATTATGGACGTGTTGAACGTACTCGGAGGCGTAGGGCTGTTCTTATACGGAATTAAATTAATGAGCGAGGCTCTGCAGTCGATAGCAGGTGACAAGATGAGGCAGCTCATGGGGACAATAGCCAAGACGCCTTTGCGGGGTGTGTTCATCGGCGCATTAGTCACGGTATTAATTCAATCGAGCGCCGGCGCAACGGTCATGACCGTGAGCTTTGTTAATGCAGGACTTTTAACTTTAAAGCAAGCCATAGGAATAATCATGGGCGCGAACGTCGGGACGACTATTACAGCTCAGATAATTGCATTTAGTATAGAAAGTTTTGCATTGCCGTTAATTGCATTAGGCGCAGTGCTTGCGATATTTTGTAAGAAATCAAAGCGGGCGGCGTATCTCGGCAACGGCATAATCGGCCTAAGCTTATTATTTTTAGGTATGGGCGTCATGAAGAGCTCAACGCATTTAATGTCAGGTCAGCGCGAATTATTATTATTATTAAGCTCTAATCCCATACTCGGGATAATTTCAGGAATGCTATTAACTATTTTAATTCAGTCGAGCGCAGCGACTATCGGCTTGACTATCGCGCTGGCATCGCAGGGCTTATTAACGCTTGATGCTGCCATACCCATTATATTAGGCGATAATATCGGCACGACTTTTACGGCCTTGCTCTCAGCCATAGGCGCAAATAGATCTGCAAAGCAAGCAGCAGCAGCTCACATGCTGTTTAATTTATTGGGCGTAATAATATTCTCGCTGGCGTTCCCGTTATATAAGGGCCTTGTAGTTTTAACGGCTGACACCGTCGGCAGGCAGATAGCCAACGCGCATTTAATATTTAATATATTAAATACGATAATATTCTTCCCGTTCATTCCGTTCTTGGCCGCATTGATTGAGAAGATTATACCGTCGGAAGTTTCAGCCTTGCAGGATGATTTAAAGTATTTAAATAATAATTTAATCAGCGCATCTGCGACCGCTGCGGTCAGCGCAGTTAAGGACGAACTGTTATACATGGGCGGCATCGTTAAATTAATGTTTAATAATATTAAGTCAGCTTACGGCCTTACCGGTCTTGAGACTGATGAGAATAATAATAATTTAAGCTTTGATGATATATTTGAAGAATTTGAAGACCGTGAGAAGCGAGTTAATGCGATTAACAGGGCGATAGCTTCGTACGCATCAGAGATATGGCAGCAGGGCTTGGGCAGCGCCGCGTCGAAAGTTCTTGGCTGTTATGTCAGCGCAGCGAGCGATATAGAGCGCGTCGGCGATCACAGCGAAAATTTAATGGAGCTGTGCAACTCGTTAAAAGATTATATGTCCGGTGAGGCAAAAGGCGAGTTTCAAGACATGTTCGGGACGTGCGAGCAAGCGTTTTATATGGCGCTCGAGAGCTTAGAACATGAAGATATTCATCTTGCTAATACTGTTATATATGAACTTGAGTCTAAGATCGACGCTCAAGAAGAGGAGTACAGGCAAAATCATATTGACAGGCTTAATAAAGGCGAGTGCGACCCTGAAAAAGGCGTGAACTTTATTGATATACTCGGCAATCTCGAGCGCATCGGCGACCACAGCGATAATATCGCCGGCTACACGCTCGATATTAAAATAAATTCTAAGCCTAAAACATCACACGGCTAATATTTATAATATTTATTTAAATGCTATACTGATTTTTAGCTTAGTTTATAAATTTATAAATTTAAAATTATTAAAAAGGAGCTTGTAGAATGCTGTGGGTCTTGGCACTTATCGGTATGACTGTATTTATCTTTGGCTTGTTAAACTGGGCGCAGAGCGGCGCAACGCTTTGGCAGATATTTAGATTAAAATGGAAAAATCGATTTAGACGCTTACGGCCATTAGAGCGTGAGGACTTAGAGAACGAAATTAAAAATCTTGAGCGCAGCACCGACAGATATTTATTAGCAAGTTTGAGAATTATCTGCATGTTAGCGGTATTAACATGGATATTTTTAGCTGTAACTGTAGTGTTAAGGTCGATGGGAATTAACTGGCTGGATAATGTATCGGCTCAGGCGCGGTCGTACTGGAGCGGCGTATCGTTGAGCAGGCTGAAGGACGATCCAAGCGCTGACCCAAATAACCGTGTGACAATGCGAAACGATATATTGCAGGGTATGGGTACGAAATTAAAGTAAAATTAAAATAGCGCCTACCCGAATAATCGAGTGACAATGCGGAATGATGCCCGTCCGGCGAGGACTTGAAAATAAAGCAGGGTATGAGTACGAAATTAAAATAAATTAAAAATAGCGCAGAGTTTGATAATCGCGTTACTATGCGCAATGATGCCCGTCCAGCGAGGACTTGAAAATAAAGCAGGGCATGGGTACGAAATTAAAATAAATTTTAAATTAGTGCGATAATAATTATAAAGATTAAATCTTGAAAGGAGAGTGTTTATTATGCTATGGATAATTGCGCTTATCGCAGCGACGATATTTATATTCGGCTTGCTGAACTGGGCGCGGGGCGGTGCTGGACTGTTTCAGATTTTCAAGCTCAAGCGGCGCAGTGACTCGATGAGCGAGGATGAGCGTGAGGCAGCCGAGCGTGAAGTTAAACGGCTTGAACGCGCCGCTGATAATTCACTGCGGGCAAGCTTTAGAATTATATGTGCGCTGGCCGTCTTTATCTGGCTATTCTTAGCAGTAACGGTCGTACTAAACATGATGGGGATAGATTGGACGTCGGAGTTCACGTCACGGGCTAAAGCTTACTGGAGCGGATCAACGACTAATCACTCAGGTCATGTTCAGGGCAGCGCAGCCGCCCGCAACGATATTCTCCGCGGCATGGGCAGCGGCATGAAGTAATAAATTTTAAAATTATGAAAAAATTTAAATTTATTAAATATATCACGGCGTTATTTATATTGCTTGCGGGATTTGCAGTCTTTGCCGATCAGGCTTGGCCGGACTTTGGAAATTTTTCCGGCAGCAGAGGCTATAATAACTCAAGTTCGCGGTCGCGGTCACGCAGCTCAAGCTCAAGCTCGCATTCGCGCAGCTCAAGTTCAGGCTCAGGTTATGGCTCGGGCTCAAGTTCACGCGGCTATAGCTCGTCGGGCGGCGGCATGAATATCGACCCGTTCGTCGCCGGCGCGTTAATGAACTCAGTTAGAAATAATAATAGCAATAATAATTTTAGAGCCGGCTCAAGCGCTGATGCTGACGCTGATAATGACTGCATCGGCGACAATATGGCGACTGCAATCGGGCTGATATTTATATTATTTATAGCCTGGAAATTTATTTCAGCCGTGAGAGCGCAGCGCAAACATGATTATGATTATCCTGACGATGAGCCGATGGGGCAGCTTGTCGATCCGATTGAAGATTATATCAAGCTTGACCCGAACTTCGACGAGCGGGCTATATGCGAGCATCTGTCTAATTTATACGTTCAGATGCAGGAAGCTTGGCACAAGAAGGATATTAGAAGCCTGCGGCCATGGTTCGACGACGCGTTCTATCATCAGCTTGATAAGCAGCTTGACGAGATGCGCAAGCACATGCGCACTGACTACACTGAGCGTATAGCAGTACTGGGCGTGAATTTAGTCGGCTGGTATCAGCGCGGCGGCATGGATTACTTAGTAGCGAGCGTGCGTACGCGCATAGTCAGCTATGTGCTTGATGACAGAACCGGCGAGTTGTTAAGCGGCGATAAAAAGCGTGAGATCTTTATGGAGTACGAGTATGAATTGATACGCAAATCCGGAATTGTCACTCAAGCGCAGTCCGACGGGATGCAGAGCGTGACATGTCCGCACTGCGGAGCGCCGCTCAGCGTCAACGCATCGGCTCAGTGCGAGTACTGCGGCAGCGTCATTACTGCAAGCAACGAGACCTGGGCAATTAAAAGCATTAAGGGCATCTCGCAGAGCGACGCGTAAAGTTAATTTAATTATTTAATTTAAAAATAAAAACACTGCCGGGCTTAATAAAAGTCCGGCAGGTTTTTATTTTGCGCTGTAATAAATAAATTTTTAGCTTTATGCACTCAGCGACAATAAATTTCTATAAATCGGATACGGCCAAATGTCAGCTGCGATAATCAGCTCGGCAGCGTCGCACTTGGCGCGTATCGCATCCATCAGCGGGATAATATCGTTAATTAAGAAGTCCGCCCGCTCCCGCGCCTGCATGTCAGATAATTTATTCTTTAACTCACATAAATTATTTGCGTCCTTAATCAATGCTGCTTTAGCGCGGCCAAGTCCGCCGATGTAATCGCGCCACGGCTTAAACTCTTCATAGCCTAAATCTACGCCTTCTAAATTATCTAAGCTCGATAAAGACTTGCGCTCGAGTATTAATTGCTTAGAAATTGCAGGCAGCACGCCTTCCCATAACATGTCATACAGCACAGCGGCCTCGACCTCAAGTCCCGTCGCAAACGACTCCATTCGTATCTCACGTAAATTATCGAGCTCATGCGATTTATACACGCCTAAATCACTCAGCATTTTTTTATTCTCGGGCTTTAATAATAATTCTATCTTTTCAGGAATAGTATTTGCCTCGATTAAACCGCGGGCTTTAGCCTCGGCGTGCCACTCCGGCGTATAAGCATCGCCCTCAAATAAAATATTGCCGCCCTCTTTCACCGCTTCTTTCACTGCCTCGAGTGCAGCGTCGATCGGCTCACGTTTAGTTAAATCTGCAAATTTTTCTATCTTGTGCGTCATCTCCTCAATGCCCCAAGCCCAAAGCGACGCGAACATAGTGACCGGCAGCGCTATCGACTGCGACGAGCCAGGCGCCCTGAACTCGAACTTATCACCCGTGAACGCAACCGGCGACGTCCTGTTCCTGTCACTGTCATAGGGAATAATCGCCGGCAATTTAGCTATGCCCAAGTCCATTAGGCCCTTCTCAGGCATTGAAATATCAGCAGCATCTAATCTATGCAGCAAGTCAGTTAAAGCCGAGCCTAAATAGACACTTATAATAGACGGCGGAGCTTCGTGGCCGCCAAGTCTAAATAAATTGCCTGAGTTCGCAATCGCGGCCTGCAATAAACTATGAAATTTGCTCACGCCTAATATAACGGCTGCTAAGAACGTTAAAAATATTATATTTCGCCTATGATTATTGCTCGGCTTCAATAAATTTCTGCCCTCGCTGTCCATGAGCGAAATATTAGTATGCTTGCCGCTGCCGTTCATCTCGGCAAAAGGCTTCTCGTGAAATAAAAGTCTAAGCTCATGCTGCCGTGCAAGCTTGCGCATCACTTCCATCAAGATTTGATTTTGATCGCAGGCGATATTAGCCTCGGCGAATAAATGCGCGAACTCGAACTGACATCTTGCGACTTCGTTATGTCTTGCTAAGACGCTTATGCCCAGTCTCGCTAAATCACGCTCAACATCTTCCATATAAGATAATACTCTCGGCGGAATTGCGCCGAAGTAATGATGATCGAGCTTTTGATCTTTAGCAGGCCGCGCGCCGATTAAAGTCCGGCCGCAAAATCTTACGTCAGGCCGCAGCTGCGCCCTTGGCCGGTCAAGCAAAAAATATTCCTGTTCTGCTCCGACCGTAAGCTTCACGCTCTTAACGCCGCGCTGACCGAATAATTTTAATAATTTTAACGCCCGCGTCTCGACCGCATCGACTGCTCTTAACAGCGGCGTCTTTAAATCAAGCGGCGACCCGTCGAACGATAAAAACACGGACGGAATGCAGAGCGTGCCGCCCTTTGGACTTTTAACTATAAACGCCGGGCTTGATATGTCCCATGCGCTGTAGCCCCGAGCCTCGAAGGTCGACCGCGTACCCGCCGACGGGAAACTCGACGCGTCCGGCTCGCCCTGTATCAAATGATGGCCTCTAAATATTTCTATCGGATTGCCTTCTGAGTCTTTAGACGTAAACGCCTGGTGCTTCTCAGCTGTGAGTTCAGTCTGAGGCTGGAACCAGTGCGCCCAGTGCGTCGCGCCGTTGGCAATCGCCCAGTCCTTCATTGCGCCGGCAATTATGTCAGCTGCAGCCGCGTCAAGCTTCTGCCGTCCTTCTATTGCATCTATAACCTGCGCGTAAACGTCAGGATTTAAACGCTCCTTCATGACCTTCTTGTCAAACACAAGCGAGCCGAATATCTCATGCACTTTAGGATATTCTTTGTGTTCCGCCATATTAATTAATCCCCCTGATTAATAAAATTTATTGCTTAATTTTTTAATTTATTATATTAATTTTAATTTTCATGTCAATAATGCAAGTAATTTTATTTCGTAAGCAATATTTAAAAAATTTATAATGCTAAAAATATAAAAACAAAGCTCATGTTGAAATTTATTTTATAAATTCAGCATGAGCTTTTATTTTAAAAATTAAATTAAAATTTAAATTTAAAATGCTGTGATGCCCTGACGGTACATTAACGCTTCGGCGACGTGCTGAGTTAAAATATTTTCTTCGCCTGCGAGATCTGCAATAGTACGTGAGACTTTTAATACGCGGCTAAGGCCTCGGCCTGATAAATTTAATTTTCCGGCCATATCAGCTAAGAACTTGCGCGTATCTTCTGACAATATTAAGCATTTTTTAACTAACTTTTCAGGCAGCTCTGCGTTGCAGACTAATTTATATTCAGCCCAGCGGTCTTCTTGAATTTTGCGGGCTTTTATAACGCGCTCGCGGATGACTGCGCTTGATTCTGAGCTGTCCTGAAAGTTTAATAATTCTTCGGCGGTGAGGCGCGGCACGTTGATCTGCAAGTCAATGCGGTCTAGGATCGGACCTGAGAGCTTGCGTTTATAGCGCTCGATTGCGTAAGGCGAACAGGTGCATTTAAGAACAGGGTCGCCAAGGTTGCCGCATGGGCATGGGTTAGCCGCTAAGACTAACAGGACACGTGACGGATATTTAACAGTGCCGGCGGCGCGGCTCACGACTATATAGCCGTCCTCAAGCGGAGCGCGTAAGCTCTCTGTAACGTCCCTGTGAAATTCCGTAAATTCGTCTAAGAATAATACGCCTCGGTGAGCGAGTGATACCTCGCCCGGGTGCAAATTAGATCCGCCGCCGCATACTGATACAGTGCTTGCACTGAAGTGCACAGGTCTAAACGGCCTCTCGCGGCCGGGATTAACCGGAATGCCGACGGTGCTGCGCACTAACAGCGTCTCTATAAGCTCTTCATCTGTTAATGGCGGAAGTATACCGGCTATTGCTTTAGCTATCATAGTCTTGCCGCTGCCGGGCGACCCGACTAATAATAAATTATGATGGCCTGCGGCTGCAATTTCCGCTGCGCGCTTGGCCGTCGCTTGGCCTTTAATATCAGCGAAGTCCGTCTCGATTGCAGCTGGCAGGTCTTGAGCCGTGATGCTCTCGATTGGCTCGGGCTGTATCTCGCCTAAAAATATCTGCACGAGTTCAGCAAGGCTGTCCACACCGTAGGCTTTAACGCCTTTGACTAATGCGACTTCACCCGAGTTCTCACGCGGCACGAAAAGCGGCAGGTCTAACTTACGGGCTAAGAATGCTGCAGGTACGACGCCGCGCACGCGTTTCAATCTGCCGTCGAGGCCAAGCTCGCCTATGCAAATAGATTTTGGTATCTCGCCTAAGAGGCCATAGGCCGACATCATGCCCAGCGCGATCGGCAGGTCGAGCAGCGCACCTTCTTTGGGAATATCAGCCGGCGCTAAGTTCACTGCCACTTTGCCCTTGAGCGTAACTCCTATCTCACGCAGCGCAGCGCTCACCCTGTCCTTTGATTCGCGCACAGCCTTGCCGGGCATTCCTACTATCGAGATCGAAAATAATCCGCTCACGATCCCAACTTCAATTTCAACCGGCAGCGCCTCCATTCCAACAAGAGTTACCCCAAGAATACTGCTCAAGTCCTCATGCTCTCCTTTAGTATTTAGATTTTATGATTTCATTAAAATTCTAACATGAAAAATAAATTTGAATTTAATTTTAATTAAATAATAAATGATAGAATATTTAAAAATTAAATTTATAACGGGTATGTGAAGTTAAATGGATGTCGCATTAGAGAGCAAGGCGCAAAAGTTATTAGAAGAGCGTGAGGCCGAGTCGCGTTTAAGAATTTACTCGGGAAAGTTTAATATCTGCGTGAAATTTTTGTTATGCGCGTGGGCGGTCTTTCAGCTTTATTACTCAACTATAGGCGTGATAAGCGCGGTGAATTTAAGAGCATTTCACTGCATATTTTTATTGTGCTTCACGTTTATTTTATTTCCAGCGTATAAAAACCAGCGCCGCGATAAAAATTTTATAAATTTAATAGATTTAATTTTAATTATCTTAACATGTTTTGTATTTGGATATTTAATTTTAAACTACACGCGTATAGCTCAGAACGGCGGCAGGCTGACAAGCTTTGAATTAATTTTAGCCGGCGCCGGCTTAGTCTTAGCGTTTGAGGCGGCGCGGCGGGCATCAGGTAACTTAGCAATATTAGCGTTAATATTTTTAGCATATAACTGGCTTGGAGTTTACTTACCCGGCAGACTTGGCCATAACGGCTTTACGCTGAAGCGCGTGTTAGCGGCGCAGTTCTGGGGAACGCAGGGAATTTTAGGCACGGGCGTCGGCGTGTCAGCGAGTTATATATTTTTATTTGTAGTGTTCGGATCGTTTCTAAAGCACTCGGGCTTTTCGAAATTTATAAATGACTTCGCATTGACTTTAGTAGGCAGGACACCGGGCGGCCCAGCTAAAGTGAGCGTCATAGCGTCGGCCTTAATGGGAATGATTAACGGCTCGGCGATTGCTAACGTTGCGACAACCGGCACGTTCACCATTCCGTTAATGAAACAGACTGGCTATAAAAGTGAGTTTGCCGGTGCAGTCGAAGCAGCTGCATCGACAGGCGGACAATTCTGCCCGCCGGTAATGGGCGCAGTCGGCTTCGTCATGGCTGAATTTTTAAATATCAGCTATACGCGTGTCATGCTTGCGGCAATAATTCCGGCGTTTTTATATTATTTAGGCTTGCTCTTTGCCGTGCACTTCGAGGCAAAACGTTTAGGCTTGTCAGGCTTGTCACGCGAAAATATTCCTGATGCTGTGAAAGTAATTAAAGAACAAGGTCATTTAGTGCTGCCGTTAATAATTTTAATTGCCTTAATGTTCATGGGCTATACGCCGCTATATGCAGCAGTGTTTGCGATATTCGCGACTGTCATAGCAAGCTGGCTGCGCAAAGATACGCGTATGGATTTAAATAAAATTATTTTAGCATTGCACGAGGGTGCACAGGGCGCTATAGCTGTCGGCGTATGCTGCGTGATAATCGGCGTGATCATAGGCACAGTGACTTTAACAAGCTTGGGTCTTAACATGGGCTATTTAATTCTCTCGGTTGTAAAAAATAATAATATTTATTTAGCCGGATTTTTAGTCATGATAATGTCGGTGATATTAGGCATGGGCGTGCCGGGCGTAGCAGCGTATGTAATAGTTCAGGCTGTTGCTGTGCCTGTTTTAATTAAGGTAGGCGTTGAGCCGATAGCTGCGCACATGTTCTGTTTAATTTACGCTTGCTTGTCTAACATAACGCCGCCGGTTGCGATGAGCGCGTACGTAGCGTCAGGCATCGCAAATTCAAATCAGACTTTAACTGGCTTGCTCTCAGTTAGATTAGGATTAATAGGCTTTATAATTCCATTCTTTTTCTTAAATAATAATATTTTATTAATCGGTATTCACTCAAGTTTAGCTGCGAGCCTTTGGGCTGCTATAACGGCATCGCTTGGCACGGTAGCGCTCGTCGCAGGACTTGAAGGCTGGCTGCTTAAAAAATGCAGCATTATATACAGGCTTATCTTAATTGCAGTAGCGCCGCTCATGCTCTACCCGGGACTTGCTACAGACTTTATCGGCATCGCATTATTAATTGTAATTTTAATTTCGCAGTTTAAATTTAATTTTAAAAATAATTAATTTACGCAATAAAATTTAGCCAGGAGAATTATCATGCTGTTTAACTCATGGCAGTTCGCCGTGTTTTTGCCGTTAGTATTTATTTTATACTGGAGCATAAATTCTCAAAAATTTAGAATTTATTTATTATTAATTTCAAGCTATTATTTTTACATGAGTTGGAATGTAAAGTATATAGCTTTAATTTTGCTCACGACTTTAATCTCTTTCAGCTGCGCAATTATAATTGAAAAATATGAGAGATATAAACGCGCGGCGTTATGTGCAAGTTTAATATCATGCCTTGGCGTGCTGTTTATATTTAAATATTTTAATTTCTTTAATTATAATTTAATTAATTTTTTAAACTCGTTCGCGCTGAATTTGCATCCAGTGACTTTAAAATTAATGCTGCCGGTTGGAATAAGTTTTTACACTTTCCAAACTTTGAGCTATGTAATAGACGTATATAATAAAAAAATCAAGCCTGAAAGAAATTTTGCAGTTTATGCGGCGTTTATATCGTTCTTCCCGCAGTTAGTTGCCGGCCCTATCGAACGTGCTGAAAATTTATTGCCGCAGATTAAGGCCAAGCATGAGTTTAATTATGACCAGGCAGCTTACGGATTAAAGTTAATCGCGTGGGGATTATATAAGAAACTTGTCATAGCTGATAACTTAGCTTTGAGCGTCGATGCTGTGTATAATAATTTAAATAATTATACGGGCTTCTCGCTTGTGACTGCCGCGCTGTTCTTCTCGTTTCAAATTTACTGTGACTTCTCCGGCTACTCTGACATTGCGCGGGGCAGCGCTGAATTAATGGGAATTAATTTAATCGAAAATTTCCGTGCGCCGTATTTTGCTTCGAGCCTGCGCGAATTTTGGAGCAGGTGGCATATCTCGCTGTCAAGCTGGTTCAAAGATTATCTATATATTCCCTTGGGCGGCAATCGAGTAAATAAATTGCGTCATAATTTTAATTTATTTATAACTTTCTTAATCAGCGGCTTATGGCACGGCGCGGACTGGACGTTTATAATCTGGGGCGGCCTTCACGGCTTGGGGCAGATAATCGAAAATCTATTTAGAGTTAAGCGTGATGCAAAGCAAAATATTTTTTTAAAAATAATTAAAATAATTTGCGTGTTTATATTTGTATCTTTATTATGGATATTTTTCAGAGCGCAGAACTTGAGCGATGCCGTTTATATTTTTTCTCACATGTTCGACGGGATTAATAATTTTAGATTTTATATTAAGAGCGGATTTGACGCAGTCTACGGCGAGAAGAGATTTTATATGGGCTTGACTTTAATTTTAATAATTTATGATTTTATATTCGCGCTGAAAGATAAAGAGCCGCTGGAATTATTAAGCCGGCAGAATATTTTTGTGCGCTGGGGATTTTATATTTTAATAGGATTTATTACAGTGTTCTTTTCACAGAAAGGTGCTGGAACGGAGTTTGTTTATTTCCAGTTCTAAATTTAATATTAATATTAAAAAATTTTTAACGCGCTTGTTTATTTATTTAATAATAATTAGCTTGCTGACTTGCTGCGTGAATTATTTATATATAAAAAAGTTTCAAACTCTCGACGATACGGACAAATTTCATAATATTCCGCGTGAGATTAAAATTTGCAATTTCGGCTCGAGTCACGGCCAATGCGCGTTTAATTATGAAGCTGTTAAAGACTTAACGTGCTTTAATTTTTCTCTGAGCGCTCAGAGTTTGTCGTATGATTTAAGGCTGTTAAAATATTATTATAATAATTTAGCTCACGGCGGCATCGCGTTTATAGTTATATCTTACCAGTCATTGTTCGGGAAGCCGGAGACCGAAGGCGATTCGTTTTTATCTAAAAATAAAAGTTATTATAAATTTCTTGATGCTAAATATATAAAATTATATGAGCCTATGACTGCATTTTATGTAAAATATTTCCCGTCGCTGACAGCGTCGGAGGAGCTGCTGAAGACTATATTAAGGCGGCATAAGGCTCGGGGATTTTATGAAAACTGGCTTACAACTGCGGAAAAAATTGATTTAAATGAAGATGCATTGTCAAAATACAAATCGCAGATTATAAAACACAAGTTAGATTTAAACGGCAGAAGAATTTATAATCAGGAAGAGATAGATGCGCTTTACGAGATGATAAAATTATTAAAATTAAAAAATATTACGCCGGTGTTAATCACAACGCCGTATTTAAATGAGTATGTTGAGGCAGTTCGAAAAAATTCGCCGGAATTTTTTGACGAGTTTTATAATTTAATAAATAAAATTTGTGATGAAACGGGCGTTAAATATTATGACTATTCGCGCGACGTAAGATTTCAGGACGAGTACGGGCGGCTTAAAATTTTTCGGGACGCAGATCATTTAAACAAAGCCGGAGCAAAAAAGTTCTCGGAAATTTTATTTAAAGAGATCATAAATAAAAATTAAAAACTGCGCGGGCAAGCTGATAAAATTTTAAGCTGCCCGCGCTTTAATTTTCACAAATTAACCCAGCCTGATATATTTAAAAATTTTGCGGTATAAAGTTATAATAAATTTTTAAAAATAAATTTAAAATTTAAAATT